>JANNEL010000060.1:0-6230 GCA_031378595.1 Alphaproteobacteria bacterium | reverse complement strand
GGATGATCGGATGACCGGAGGTCGATCCGGTGTGACCGAACAGGACCGCGTCGGGTGCGTGCGCCAACGCCTGCTCCGCGATGACTTCGAGTTTCATCGGGCCGAACTCGCCGTCGATCAGGGCGACGTCGTGGCCGGCATCAATCAGCGGACCGCCGATGCTGAGAAGCCCCAGCGGCGGCAGCTGCTCCTTTGGGATGCGGCTGCCGATGGCGGGGTGTGGGATGTTGATGAGGAGGATGCGCATGGGTTGGACACTAGGCGCATGGCGGCGTTTGCGCGTGTGACGGCGGTCGCGCGTGATAGGAAAGTCACATTGCCGCCGCAAACGTCCTGAAACCTAACGATATCATATGGATAGGCGTCCTTGCGTGCATTGATCCGCGACACAACCAGGTGTTGAATGCGGCCTTGGGGAGGACTGGCGGAAAACGCCGGCCTTTTGGGGGACAGTATGAACGGCGTGTGGCGCCTGCCCGGCGTGGTCTGGGCGGCCTTGGCTTTGGTTGCGGCCAGTCTTGCCGCGCCCGTGACATTCGCGGAGACGAAACCGGCCGAACCGGCGCCAGCCGTGGCTGCGGCCGCACCGACGCTTCAACCCGCGCTCGACCCGAAGGACATCGAAGCGTTTCTCGACGGCCTCGTGCCGCTTCAGATCGAAACGAACGACATCGCCGGCGCCACGATTTCGATCGTCAAAGACGGCAAGGTCATCTTTGCGAAGGGCTATGGCTACGCCGACGCGAAGACCAAGAAGCCCGTGTCCGCCGAGACGACGCTGTTTCGCATTGGCTCGATCACGAAGCTGTTCACGTGGATTTCGGCGATGCAGCTTGTCGAGCAAGGCAAGCTCGACCTCGACGCAGACGTCGACACGTATCTGGACTTCAAGATTCCCAAGACGTTCGGCAAGCCGGTGACGATGCGCAATCTGATGACGCACCGCGCGGGTTTTCAGGAGATCGTCAAAAATCTCGGCGCGCAGAATGCGGGCAAGCCCGATCTCGCGAAATATGTGCGCGAGAACATTCCGGTGCAGATCTTCGAGCCCGGCACGACGCCGTCCTATTCGAACTACGGCGCGGCGCTGGCCGGCTATATCGTCGAGCGCGTGTCGGGGATGCCGTTCGACGCCTATGTCGAGGCGAACATCTACAAGCCGCTCGACATGACGCATTCGAGCCTGCGGCAACCGCTGCCGAAGGAACTCGAAGGCGATATGTCGACGGGCTATCAACTTGCCTCGGGCGAACCGCTGGCGTTCGAGATTGTGAACGCCTATCCCGCAGGCAGCCAGTCGAGCAGCGCTGTCGACATGACGAAATTCATGATGGCGCTTTTGAACGGCGGCGCGCTCGGCGAGGGCCGCATTCTCAAGCCCGAAACGCTCGCGCTTATGCACGACACCGTGACGACGCTCGACCCGCGCCAGAACGGTATCGGTCTCGGCTTCTATGAGGAGGCGCGCGGCTCGCTACGCACGGTCGGCCATGGCGGCGACTCGATCGCGTTCCACAGCGACCTGCATCTGATCCCAAGCCAGAAGTTCGGCTTCTTCGTTTCGTACAACAGCGCCGGCCGCGGCGAGATCCCGCCGCGCTCGCCGCTCTGGCGCAAGTTCCGCGAGCGTTACTTCATCGACGATCCGGACACGGCCAAGGTCGCGAAGGACGACTCCGCGGGCATCGTCGGCAGTTACATTACGACGCGCCGTTCGGACGCATCGATCATCAAGATTTTGAGCATTCTCGGCGAGCCGACCGTGAGCGCAAACGCGGATGGCACGATTCAGGTCGATGCCTTCACGGGCTTGAACGGGCAACCGCGAAAGTGGGAGCCGCTGGGCAACGGGGAATACCGAGCGACGGACGGACGCGGGCGCCTCATCTTCAAGCGCGACGACAAGGGGCGGATGATGATGCTGCCCGCGTCGTCAGGCGTCGCCTACTACCAGAAGGTGGACCTGCAGGAGAGTTCCTTGCTGGTCCTGTGGCTGTTGATCGGCTCCATGAGCGTGCTCGCGCTCAATCTCGTCTTCTGGCCGGTGGCAGCGGGCGTGCGGCGGCACTACGGCGTGAACCTGCATTGGAACGCGGTCGAGCACATCTTGCGGCTCTTCGTGATGATGACGTCGGCCGCGTTGCTGACGCTCTTCATCGGGTTCGTCGTCGGGCTGGCACCGGGTCTGGCCAACGTTTGGAAGCTCGACAGCAGCGTGGATGAGACGCTTAGGGTCGCGCAGCTGATCGGCTATGGCGGCGTCTTGGGCTCGTTCTTTGCGGTCGTGAACGCGATCCAGGCGTGGGCCAATCCGCTACGTGGGTTTTGGGGCCGCGTGAAGGAAAGCGTCGTGGCGATTGCCTGCTTGGCTCTGATCTGGATTGCGTGGACGATGAACTTGTTCGATCAGTCGCTGCGCTTCTAGAACCAAAGCGCCGGTCGAGAAGCTGTAGAGAGCAACACGAAGACCGCGAAGGATTCACGAAGCGCACGAAGGCGCTACGTTCCGCTGTTGGTCTCGGCGCGGTGTCGGGTCAGATTTGTTTCCCGCAAAGGCGCAAAGCCGCAAAGAAAAGGCGGTGCCCTCCTTCGGCGCGAAGCGCCTATCGAACCTGGAATGGCGCCTACGGCGCCGGAAGAGAACGCTTTGCGGCTTTGCGCCTTTGCGGGAAACAATTCTGACGTTTCACTGCAGCATAGCCGAAGGCGGCGCACGAGCCTCTTCGTGGCCTTCGTGAATCCTTCGCGATCTTCGTGTTGCTCTTTGCAGCGTCGCCGCGTGCGCGGTTCTAATCGTCTTGCAAGCTGCGGGCGCAGTCTGCAATTTTTGCTGCGTCCCAGAGTTCGATGTTTTGCGCCTCGGCGATGTCGGCGCATTGGTCCTTTTCGTCGGTGGGGCCGCTTAGGGTGATCAAGAGCGCGCGGTCGGCGCCGAAATAGACCTTCGCGCCCGCCAGCGCGCGCACGTCGGCCGCGCCGATGCGCTGACCCTTCCATTGTTTGCATTGGGCGACGATGCGCTGCTTGGCGGCGCAGAGGAGAACGTCGACGCCGTAGTCGTTTTCCGCGCGGGTGACCATCACTTGTCCCGTCTTGAAGTGGCCGGCGAGCAGTTCGGCCACCTCGCGCTCGAAGCCGGTCTCGTCCAGCTTGTTGGACCAGAAGCCCGTTTCGGCGCGCGTGCGGCGCCAGGCGTCGATCGTCCCGAAGCGGCGGAGCGCTTCCTCATAGGCTAGACGACGGGGTGTGGCGCGCTGGAAGCGGGCTTCGGCCATGCTTGTGCGCGCAAACAGTGTGAGCGCGACGAGGCCCAGCGAGGCCGCCGCCCAGATTGCCAGAACGCTCGACTGCTGGTGATCGAACTCAGCGATCTGTGGCGTGCTCTCAATGGCCGGCACCACGAGAGCGCCTAGCACCAGGAGAATAATTGTTCCGATCGACAACCCGCGGATGCGCCTGTTGCTGCGCCTCGGCGGTCCTTCGATCTCGTCCGGTTTGAGGTCGAACTCGTCGGGCGTCGGCTTCGGCTTGAGCCAGTTCAGGGAGAGTACGACCGATTGGTCGGCAAGGCCCGGTGGCAGCCGCGCAAAGCAACTCCACACCTCCTCTTCCATCGCCTCCCCCACGCCGTTGGCGAAACAAACTGAGTAGACGACAGTTCGATCCTTCCTAGAAGTTTCCATTTACCGTGAGCCGCACGGATTATTTTCCGCATGGCAATAATCCCACAGCGAGCACAGTGAGACAGTGCGCAACTCGCAGGCGATTTTGCTTTCGCGTGCTTACGCTGTTTGCGGTGCGACCTGGCGCATACTTCGCCTGCCGATAAGCATGATGCCGATCAGCGAGAGAAGATTTGCGCCGATCTGATACCAGGCGGGAATGAGCGGATCGTGCAGGCGCTCGATCAACCAGGCGATGATCAGCTGCGTCGAGCCGCCGAACACCGTCACCGAAATTGCATAGGCAATCGAAAGGCCGGCCGAGCGCACGGCCTTTGGAAACGCTTCGGTGAGCAGCACGTAAAGACCGCCGTAGGAGAGCGCGAGCAGGAAGTTCAGCGTGATGTTGACGAGCAGCAAAGTCTCGACCGTCGAGCCCTGCGCCGTCATCATCATGTACGCCTGCAACACGATGGCAACGAACACGAGGCGCGGAACGATCACCGACGTTCGATAGCCGATGCGATCGGCCAGCCACGCGCCGAGCGGCACACCCGCGATGCCCGCGATGTAGCCCACCATCGTGGCCAGCATCGAGATGTCGGTCGGATGGCCCAGCGTCTTGATCGCGTAGGTCGTCATATAGCCCGACACGTAGGTCGAAATCGTTGGACCGACGATGCAGAGTACGCCGAGCGCTATCGCGCGCCAGTGGTGCGCGAACAAATTCGAGAGCACGGCACGGCCGCTATCGTGCGCTTCGTGCTTCTCGATCGTCTCGGGCAGAGTGGCGCGGATGTAAAGGCCGACCGGGCCGATCAGGAGACCGACCAGAAAGGCCACCCGCCAGCCCCAATCGTAAAGCTGTTGCTCGCTCAGCGTCGCGGCCAGGATTAGGCCCAAGCCGGACCCTGCCGCGCCTGCAAATTGCTGGCTGGTGCCTTGCCACGCGGTTTGGCTGGCCTTGCGGTTTGCCGGCGCCGACTCCAGCAGGTAGCTCGTCGCGGCACCGACTTCGCCGCCGCAGGAGAAGCCTTGGATCAGGCGGCCCACGATCAAGATGATCGGCGCCCAGATTCCGATTTGCGCGTAAGATGGGGTCAAGGCGACGACGCCGGTGCCCAGCGCCATCAGCATGATTGTCAGCGTCATTGCGGCCTTGCGGCCCGCGCGATCGCCGTAGGCGCCGATCACGATCGCACCCAGCGGCCTTGTGAAGAACCCTGCCCAAAACGTGGCGAGTGCCGCAAGCAGCCCGTAGAAATCCTTCTCACCTTGTGTCGCGCCTGCGGCCATCAACTCCGCGGGGAAGAAGGTCTTGCCGATCATGACGGCGAAGAACGTGAAGACGATGAAGTCGTAGAACTCGAGAAAGTTACCGATCACGACGGCGATCACAGCCTTGGGCGGAATCTTCGTGCCCTGCGTCTCGGCCGCCATACGAATGCCCCTGCCCGTTCGAGTTCGATCGCAGACTAGTCGAAGATTTGCGAAAGCGCGACAGGCGAAGGCACACCCCTGCCGGTTGTCTTCACTTTTCAGACGCGTACGGCTGTGGCACCGGGACTTCGATGTTCCGATGTGCCACCCTCGCGTTTGCGATTGCGGTCTTGTTTGGTGCGCCCGTGCGCGCCGAACCAGGGGCCGAGACCGAAGTCACGCTCGTGCTTGCGGGCGACACCGGGCTCAACGGAAGTTTTCAACCGGTCTATGCGAGCTTCGGCACGAAGCAGGGTATGCGGCTCGCCTGGGCGGATTCGACGGCGCTGATTGCGCGCGAAATCAACGGCGACATCAACTTCGCCAATCTCGAAACAGTGGTGACGGACCGGAACGATCTGTCGGCGAATCTGAAGCTGTTCGGCTTTCGAACGCATCCGAGCGGCGTCAGGCATTTGATGCAGATCGGGTTCAACGCGTTTTCGACCGCGAACAATCATGCGATGGACTTTGGCCTGGACGGCGCGCGCGAGACGCTGCGCCAGTTGGCCGCGATCGGCGTTGCGCATGCAGGGCTTGGATCGAACCGCGAGACGGCGCGTGCACCGCGGCTGATGATCGTCAAAGGCCGCAGCTTCGCGCTCGGTGCGTTGGGGTTGATCGGCAGCGGCTATAGCGCACCGGCGGAGGGCGAAGACCGGCCGGGGCAACTTTCCTACACATCGGACCGCGACTTCGGCGATGGGCTTAGCGCGCTTTCCGGTTCGGGCGCGGATTATCGCATTCTGTCGGTGCACTACGGACAAGAGTTCGAAGTCAATACGGGCAACGCCGATCGCACGCGACTGGCCAGTGCGCTCGCGCGCGGCGCGGACCTTGTCGTCGGCCACCATCATCACGTTGTGAACGGCGTGGAAATCGTGGGCGGCAAGCCGGTGTTCTATGGCCTTGGCAATTTTCTGCACTGGGGTACGCAGGATATGAGCCGCTTCGACATCTGCCGCGACTACGGCTTGGTGGCGCGGGTGCATCTGGCGGCGGCAGCGGGCGAGAAGCTGACGTTGCGCGCGATCGAGGCGCTGCCCATCACGCAGATGCATAAGACACCGCGGCGGATGTTGGGCGAGG
>JANNEL010000459.1:0-7468 GCA_031378595.1 Alphaproteobacteria bacterium | reverse complement strand
GCCTCGTGCGCACGACCGCGGGGACGAAGCCGCAAGAGGGCATCTCGTTTCTGCTGATCGACATGAAGACGCCCGGTATTACGGTGAAGCCGATCATCACGCTCGATGGGCCGCCGGAAAGCGAGCAGGAGGTCAACCAAGTCTTCTTCGACGACGTGCGGGTGCCAAAGGAAAACCTGATCGGCAAGCAGGACGAAGGCTGGACCTATGCGAAGTACCTGCTCGAGTTCGAGCGCGGCAACGCTTACGCGCCGGGGTTGAAGCGTTCGCTGAAGAAGGTGCGCACGATTGCGGCGGCGGAAGCTTCGGACGGCAAGCGGTTGATCGACGACGCCACGTTCCGGCGCAAGATCGAGGAGGTCGAGATTCAGCTCCACGCGCTTGAGTTCACCGAACTGCGCGTGTTCTCGAAGCTCGCGACTGGCGGCAGGCCCGGCGCGGAGTCGTCGCTGTTTAAGACGCGTGGCACGGAGTTACAGCAGGCGATCACCGATCTTGCGGTCGAAGCGGTGCAGTACTCGGCGATGCCGTTCGTCCAGAACCCGTGGGCGCGCACGAACGAGCCTTGGCCGCAGCCGGATTACGCGGTGACGGCGGCGCCTTACTATTTCAGCATGCGGAAGGCTGCAATCTATGCGGGGTCAAACGAGATTCAGCGCAACATCATGGCGAAGCTGGTGTTGGGGCTCTAGCCCTAGCCCCCGCTGATCCGTGCGAAGAATTTTTGCGTTTGTTCGCCACCCATGAAGTAGGCCTTCGCGCCGGTCATGTCGGAAATTTTGGACCAGTTCTCGGCGACCTTTTCGGCGGTGAGGCCTTGGTGGCCCAAGAACGCGCCGTTCGACTCGAAGATTTGCGCGACCGCGAAGGCGCCGCCGCCTGCGGCCAGGATCACGCCGGTGGGCGCGTCTTCGCTGACGAGGTAGATCACGCCCGGTGTCACGAATTCAGGCTTCAGGGCTTCGAGCGCTTGCGGCGGCATCAGGTTCTCGGTCATGCGCGTACCGGCCACGGGGGCGAGCGCATTGACGCGGATGTTATCCTTCTGACCTTCGAGCTTCAGCGTGTTCATGAAGCCGACGAGGCCAAGCTTCGCGGCGCCGTAGTTCGTCTGCCCGAAATTACCGTAGAGGCCCGACGACGACGACGTCATGACGATGCGGCCGTATTGCTGCGCCTTCATCGTTTCCCAGCAGGCCTTCGTGACCTTGACCGAGCCCAGCAGATGGACGTCGAGGACGAATTCGAAGTCCTTGATCTCCATCTTTGTGAAGCTCTTGTCGCGAAGGACGCCAGCGTTGTTGATCAGGATGTCGATGCGGCCGAACGTGTCCATCGTCTGCTTTACGAGGCCCGCGACGCCGGCATCGTCGGTGACCGACGCGCCGTTCGCGATGGCCTCGCCGCCGAAGGCTTTGATTTCCTCCACGACTCTCTTCGCTGCGTCCGACGAGCCGCCCGCGCCGTCGACCGTGCCGCCCAGATCGTTGATGACGACCTTGGCGCCGCGACGGGCGAGATCGAGCGCGTGCGCGCGGCCGAGGCCGCCGCCTGCGCCAGTGACAATGGCGACTTTGCCGTCGAAGCGAATGGACATGTGATTTGTTCCTTGAATGCTGCAGTTGCGAAGTGCGCTTGTTCTGCCCGGGTTTTTGGGCGAAATCAACTGGCCGCCGCTTCCGACTCGCATGAGGTTCCATGGACTTTCCGCCGCAACTGCAGAGCGCCTTGGGGCTTGGTGTGTTTGTCGCGATTGCTTGGGTGTTGTCGGAGAACCGGCGGGCGTTTCCTTGGACGACGGTGGTTGTCGGGATTGGACTGCAAATTTTGCTTGCCACCATTTTGCTCGGCGTCCCGGTGATGCGGGAGGGCCTGCTGGCGCTGAACGGGGTGGTGGATGCGATCCAGGCGGCGACGGCGAAGGGATCGTCGTTCGTGTTCGGCTACACTGGCGGCGGCGAGGCGCCGTTCGAGGTCAAGAACCCGAACGCGGTGGTCACGATCGCTTTCACGGTGCTGCCGATCGTGCTCGTGATGTCGGCGTTGTCGGCGCTCTTGTGGCACTGGCGAATCCTGCCGGTCATCGTGAAGGGATTCGCGCTGGCGCTCGAGAAGACGATGAAGATCGGCGGAGCGCTCGGGCTCGGCTGCGCCTCCAATATCTTTCTGGGCATGATCGAGGCGCCGCTGTTGATCAGGCCTTACCTCGAGAAGCTCACGCGTAGCGAGTTGTTCACGCTGTTCACATGCGGGCTCGCGAATGTGGCAGGGACCGTGCTCGTCCTCTACGCGAGTGTGCTGGGGCCCGTTGTGCCCGGCGCGATTGGTCACATTATCGTGGCGTCGCTGTTGTCGCTTCCGGCGTCGATCCTGCTCTCGAAGGTGATGATTCCGGGCGACGAGACAACGCCCGCCAATGCGGGTTCGGCGCGGCTCTACCGTTCGTCGATGGACGCGGTCGCGACCGGCGCGGAAGACGGCATGAAGATGTATCTGAACATCATCGCCATGCTCGTCGTCATGATTTCGCTGGTGGCGCTTGCGAACATCATTCTCGGTAACGTCGTTGTGGCTGGAACACCGTTGTCGTTCGAGCGCATCCTTGGGTGGGTGTTCGCGCCGATCGTGTGGCTGATCGGTGTGCCCGCAGCGGATGCTGCAACGGCAGGTAGCTTGATGGGCACGAAGACGATCCTGAACGAGTTCATCGCCTACCTCAATCTCGCCGCATTGCCGGGGGATGCTTTGAGCGAACGGTCGAAACTCTTGATGCTCTATGCGATGTGCGGGTTTGCGAACCTTGGTTCCGTCGGGATGATGATCGGCTCGATCAGCGCCCTTGTACCGTCGCGCCGGGACGAGATCGTGGACTTGAGCTTGAAGTCCATCATCCCCGGCACACTTTCGACCTGCATGACCGCCGCTGTCGTGGGGCTTTTGCCATGAATAAGTCCATCTCGAAGTTGCAGTCTTGGATGCTTTGGGTGGCCGGTGTTCTGGCCGTCTTGGGATCGGTGGGTATCGCCTCGTTGCCGCTGCGGGTCCTGTTTGTTTCCGTCAATGTGTTGATGCCGATTGTGGGAGTGCTTTGCTTGGCTGCGGCCTATGCCGCGCACGAGCGGGCGGTACTGGATCAGGCGTCGCCCTCGATGACGCGGCGCGTGCGCACCTATGCCCTGATCACCCTTGCGATTGCCAGTTTTGCGACCATCCTGCCGTTGGTGTCGCTGCCCGTGATCTTGCCACTGGTGCAGTTCGATATGCTAATGCTGCTCATCGGGTTCGGGTGCCTGTTCTTCGCCTATGTCGGCACGCGCGCCTGAGCCACTTCCCGCTTAACTGTCTTGCACGGTGCCTTCGCGCCGCGCCCTAAGGAGTGCCACGTTGCAACGACTGACGACCAGCGAGCCTTCGGCTGTTGACCGGCTCCCGTGGCTTACGATTCTTGGCTTCGGCCAGCTTGCGATCCCGCTCGCTTTCGCAGGTTTGCCGATCGCCGTGTTCGTGTCGAAATTCTACGCGGAGGATTTGAAGATCGACGTCGCGACGGTGGGGCTCATTCTCCTCGTCGCGCGTCTCGCCGATTTCATCGTCGATCCGATCATCGGGTATGCGAGCGACCGGACGACTTGGAGTCTGGGGCGTCGCCGCACGTGGGTGTTACTCGGCGCGCCCGTGTTCGCGTTTGGCATCTACATGCTGTTCATGCCGCCGCCGGATGCTACGGAGCTGTATCTCTTGATATGGATTGCCGTGTTCTATCTCGGCTGGACGATGATCACGATCCCTTACGGGGCGTGGGGCGCGGAACTTTCGGGCGACTACAACGAACGCTCCCGCATCACGGGCGTGCGCGAGATTTTCACGCTTGTCGGCCTTGCACTCGCGGGCGCTATCCCTGTGATCGTGGGAACGGGCGCGGCCGCGGGTGTCGTTGGTGGCGGTGGTTACTGGCATGCGATGGAAGTTCTGGGCTGGACGATCGTCCTGCTGACACCCATCGGAATTGCGATCATGTTTTGGTCGACACCTGAACCGCGCTATGGCGAAGCCAAACACGTGTCGGTTTGGAAGGGTGTCGAGGCAGCGCTCACCAACCTGCCGTTCCTGCGCCTATTCGGCGCGACGTTGGCAGTGCGAATTGCCTCCCGCGCAGCCGAGGTTTTGTTCTTGTTTTACCTAGTCGACGCGGTTGGTCTGACCAAGGCGCAGGGCAATCACTTTCCGCTTGCGTTGATCGTGTCGGCGATTGTGTTTGCGCCGCTGTGGATTTGGCTTGGCGGCGCGATCACAAAGCACAAGGCCCTCTCGCTCGCGATGATGATCGGCGTTGCGGTGTTTGCGCTGCTACCTTTGCTTCAAGGCACCGGGTATTGGCCGAACATGGTTCTGTTCGCGGCCCTCGGCGCGGCGTTCTCGGCACCCTATACGCTGGGGCAGTCGATCGCGGCAGACGTGGTCGATCTCGACTCGTTGAAGACGCACGAGCCGCGTGCCGGTCTTCTGATCTCGTTCTTCGGGCTTGCGATCAAAGGCGGGGACGCTTTGGGTGCGGGATTTGCCTTGATGTTGGTCGGTTATCTTGGGTTCGACTCCAAGATGGCCGCGAAAACGCCGGAGGCGATCAGCGCCCTGACGATTGTGTTTTCGCTTCTGCCGATCCTCTTTTATGTTCCGGCGATCGCACTGCTGTGGACGTTTCCGATTACGCCGGCATTGCAGCGGCGCATTCGCCGTCTCGTGGAGCGCCGCGTTCTGCGCAAGCTCAGGCTCCAGGCAAATGGAACGCCTTAGCTAACAACTCGTACGACTTCAGGCGGCTTGCAAAGTCGTAGGTGATCGTGAGGACGATGACCTCGTCGGCGCCGTAATCGGCGGCGAGGCGTTCGAGACCCAGCTTCACGCGGTCCGGTGTGCCTGTGATCCCGCGTTGTGCGATGCCGCGGATCAACACCTGGTCTTCGTGCGTGTACGGATAGGCCATCGCCTCCTCCGGCGAAGGGAAAGGTCCCGCCTGATTTCGCAACAGCTGCATCACCCAGAGGTTTCGCGTGGCGCAGAGGCGTTCGGCTTCGTCCTCAGTCTCGGCGGCGAGCGCGAAGACGGCAACACTGACGCGGGGCTTGTCGCCTTCGCGGTGCGGTTTGAATTGTTTGCGGTAGAGCTCGGCCGCTTCCACGCCGCTGCCATCGGGCGTGATGAACTGCGCGAAGGCGAGGGGCAGACCGAGTTCCGCCGCATAGACGGCGCCGTTGAGGCTGGAGGCCAGCATCCACATCTCGGGCATGCCAGGTCCGCGCGGCGAGGCGTGGACGCTGCGGTAGGCGTGGCCCGCCGGCAATTCGGTGAGGCCAGCCGCTTCTTCGAGGTAATGGCGTAGCAGCGCTGCCTGTTGCGGGAAGACGCCGATGTCCCAGGCTTGTGGCCCCGGCTGTAGCGCGACGCTCGTGCGGCCGTCGGAGCCCGGTGCGCGGCCGAAGGCGAGATCGATGCGGCCGGGGGTCAGCGTCTCCAGCATGCGGAAGTTCTCGGCGACCTTCAGCGGGCTGTAGTGCGGCAGCATGATGCCGCCGGCGCCGACGCGGATGGTGCTCGTCTCGGCCGCCACGCGGGCGATCAGGACCTCAGGTGTCGAGCCTGCGAAGGAGCTTGTGTTGTGGTGCTCCGCCAGCCAGTAGCGGGCGTAGCCGAGGCGCTCGCAGGCCTTGGCGAGTTCGATGGTCTCGCGGACGGCATCGGCAGCCGTGCCGCCTTTGCGGATCGGCGATTGGTCGAGAACGCTGAGGATCATCGTGACAGCATGTCATGCGCTGCTTGCGGTGGAAATGCTGTTCTGTTTCCCGCAAAGACGCAAAGCCGCAAAGAAGAAAGGATCGTTTCTTCGGCGCGAAGCGCTAGTCATTAGACTGACGCCTACGGCGTCGAGATGTTTCTTCTTTGCGGCTTTGCGTCTTTGCGGGAAACAAAGTTTGGGTCGCCGTATCGACGGCGCGTCAGGCTTCGCTCGGACTGTTGCGCAAGCCGGCGAGGAGACTGGTGGCGAGGCCGATCAGCGTCACCACGAAAAGGGCTGCGATGATCATCGTCAGGACGGGCTCTTCGGTGGCGCCGGTCGCGTTGGCGAGGCTCAAGGGCACGCCGGTCTTGGCGAGCTCGTCCAGGTGTCCGAACAGAGACATGTAGAACATTGCGGAGGTGAAGCCCCAAGCTGCCGTCAAGATGGGAACGCCACGATCGCTTGGCGTCCATAGGATCGCAATCGCACCAGCCTGCAACAAGGCGACGGCGATGTAGTCGACCACCCAGAACGGCCACCATTGGATCTCGCCGCTGTTGCGCAAGACCTCAGCCACCGCGAGGAAGGTTCCAAAGCCGAGCGCGAGCCAGGCCGAGAATTGTTTCATGCCCCTTGCGGTTTCGTACGAACCGCCCCCAGTGCGATCAGACGCTCGATCGCTGCTTCATCATACCCAGCTTCGCGCAACACTGCGCGGTTATCCTGACCGAAATCCGGCGGGGTGTGACGCGTGGACGATGGGGTGCGGGACATTTTCACCGGCGAGGCGATTCCGCGGTAGCCGTTTCGCTCGACAAGCATGCCGCGCGCGGCAGTTTGTTCGTCGGTGAGCACTTCTTCGATTGTGTTCAAGGGACCCGCGGGGACGCCGGCGTTGAGCAGCTCCATCGTGGTTGCGACGCCGTCGCGCGCAGCGAGGGCTTCGGTGATCAGTTCGGTGAGCGCGGGGCGGTTCGTGTTGCGGTCGGCGTTCGTTTTGAAGCGCGGATCGTCGGACACGTGCGGGATGCCGAGGACCGCCATCGCCTTCTTGAACTGCGCATCGTTGCCCACGCCGAGCAGGATCGGCCGCGTTGCGGTCGGGAAGAGATCATACGGCGTCAGGTTCGGGTGCGCGTTGCCGAGCAGCTTCGGAAGCTTCCCGCCCATCAGCCAGTTGCCCGAATGCGGGTGCAGGATCGAGAGGCCGGCGTCGTAGAGCGCGACTTCCACGAATTGGCCTTTGCCGGAACGGTGGCGTTCGTTCAGCGCGAGCAGGATGCCGATGGTCAAGTTCATGCCGGTCGTCATGTCGACCATCGGCACGCCGAGCTTCAGCGGCCCCGACTCCGGTGCGCCGTTGCAGTTCGGCAGGCTCACCATCGTTTGTACGCAGGCGTCATAACCCGGCATGCCCCCCATCGGGCCCTCGGCGCCAAAGCCTGTGACGCGCGCGTGGATCAGGCGCGGGAAGCGTGCGGCGAGCGCGTCGTAGCCCATGCCCCAGCGCTCCATCGTGCCGAGCTTGAAGTTTTCGACGAGGACGTCCGCTTCTTCGAGCAGCTTCCACACGACTTCGCGGGCTTCCGCCTTGTTCAAGTCGAGCGCGACGCCACGCTTGTTGCGATTGATGTTGACGTAATAGGCGGACGGTCCGCGCTCGTTGCCATCGCCCCGAAACGGCGGTCCCCA
>JANNEL010000442.1:0-5199 GCA_031378595.1 Alphaproteobacteria bacterium | reverse complement strand
CGGCGCCATCGTGACGTAAGGATTGTCCCATTCGCCGGTCGCGCCCAGACGCTTGAACTCGGCGCGCTGGATGTTCAGCCAGTGGTTTGCGAACTCGCGGCATTCCTTGCGGAACTCGATCAGCGGGACTTTGTCTTTGTCTTGACCGGCGGCGCGGTATTTCTCTTCGACCTTCCATTCGATCGGCAAGCCGTGGCAGTCCCAGCCGTGGATGTAGGGCACGTCTTTGCCGAGCATCGTTTGGCTGCGCACGACAAAATCCTTCAGGATCTTGTTCATGCCGGTGCCGAGATGGATGTGGCCGTTCGCGTAGGGCGGGCCGTCGTGGAAGCTGAACTTCGGGCGGCCCTTCGCGGTCTCGCGCAGACGCTTATAGAAGCCGATCTTGTCCCACCAGGTGAGCCATTCGGGCTCGGCCTTCGGGAGGCCCGCCTTCATCGGGAAGTCAGTGTCGGGCAAAAATAGTGTGTCTTTGTATTCGCGCGCCGGTGCGGCGGTGTCGGTCGTCATGAGAATGCTCTTCGAAATGAGAGTGCTAAGGGCTCGGCTGCCACGCTAAGCGCGCGGGCTTTGCAGCGATGCGCTCTTAAGCGATCGCGGGACTAATTCGTGCCGGCCTGATGAAGAGCGTCATGTTCCGTTCCATTGCCATCCCCCTCGGGACCCACCCTCCTGCGCCTTCCGGCGCGGCTCAGGCTTGTGGCTGTTGTTCGCGGCGCTTTTAGCAAAGCGCGCGCGGGCGGTCAAAGCGACGGCCGTAAAAGCAAAAGGGCCCCAAAATAGGAGCCCTTGCCAGGTTAACAGCGTGTCGCCGGGTCAACCCAACCGTTTCTCCGCCAATTCTCGTTCGTATGCCGCGGTCACTAGCGGCGCCCTCAGTTCGTCGATGGCTTCGGCCATCGCTTGGCGGAGGCAGATTTTGAAGATGCGGCGTTCGCGCATTTCGCGGATGTAGGGTTCGCCGCCGCAGGCGTCGGCGGCCGCGTGGCGGATGCGGTAGACCATCGTCTTCGCGCCCGCGGGGCGCGAGAGGTCCAAGTCGCCGTAGGGCACTTCGAGTGTGACCTGTTCGTGCGACATCGAGAGTGACGGCGAACCGGCAAGTGCTGGTGCCGATAGGCCGAGCGCGGCCAGCGCGCTCACGATCAATGCTGTCTTCATGGTGGTCTCTCCCTCGGATTTGCAGGTCCCAAAATGTCCCCACTGCTGCGGCAAGTGGGATTGGGCACGACGAGTATGAAGCGGCTTTAAGCGAAACGTTGATCACCGTCACGTGTGGGCGATCACGAACGCGCAACCTCAGCGACCTTGTACAGGTGGGTGGGCGGTTTGCTAGTGTCGGCCATCACACTCACGAATTGGAGAACTCACGTGCGCAAGGAAACCTTGGAGTACAAAGATGGCGGGACGGTTTGCGAAGGCTTTATTGCGCACGAACCTGGGCAAAAGCGGCCCTGCGTGCTGGTCTCACCTGCGTGGGCTGGAATATTCGATCATGAGCGCGAACGCACGGAAGAGCTGGCGCGGACGGGCTATGTGGGCCTTGCACTCGACGTGTACGGCAAAGGCGTGCGCGGCGATCCGCAGGGCGACAACAGCGCGCTGATGGGGCCGTGGCTGAACGATCGGGCGAAGTTGAAGCAGCGTCTGATGGCTGCGGTTCACGCGGCGAAGGCGCATCCCTCGGTCGATCCGAACCGGATTGCGATGATCGGCTATTGCTTCGGCGGCTTGTGCGCGCTCGACGTCGCGCGCTCGGGCACGAACGAGGTACGCGGCGTGGTCAGCCTGCACGGCATTTTCATGCCGCCAAATCTGGGGACGCAGGGACCGATCAGCTCGAAGGTCTTGGTGCTGCACGGGTGGGACGACCCGATGGCGACACCGGACGCCGTTCTGGGCCTTGCCAAGGAGATGACGGCAGCCAAAGCCGATTGGCAGATCCACGCTTACGGCAACGCGATGCACGCTTTCACGCTTGAAAGCGCGAACGCGCCGGAGCGCGGCGTCAAATACGACAAGGCCGCCAACCGCCGCTCCTGGGCCGCGACGACGGATTTCTTGAAGGAAGTGCTCGGCTGATCTGGCCGAACACGATTTCTTGAGGCGCGTGGCGCTCGTTCGCGCGCTCGGGCATGGTTCGTCCATGCACTTCGGGGGGACGGCCTCATGAGACACTTGCTTCTGATCGCGGCCATGCTGATGGCCGCGCCTGCTTTCGCGCAACCCGTGATGAGCGATGCCGACGTCGCGGCGGCGCGGGCGAAGATTGTAGCAGCGGCCGCTGCGTCGCGCGCTAATGCGAAGAGTGCCGAGGAGAAGGCGATTGTCGAGGCCGATCTCGCGTTCGCGGCCGATGCGGCCAAGCGCGGCGCGGCTGCCGCGTTCGGCGACCGGTTGCACGCGGACGGCAAGATGTTTCCGGCGCGGCAGCCGATTGCGGTTGGACCCGAAGCTGCGCGCGCGCTCTTCAAGGACGACACGGCAACGTGGGCGTGGGCGCCGATGCAGGCGGTCGCGAACGGCGATCTTGGCGTGACTTGGGGGATCGCGCTCATCTCCGGCAAGGGTGAGGACGGGAAGCCCTTTGCCGTGACGACGCGCTACACCACGGTGTGGCGGCGCGACGCCCAGGGCGTTTGGAAGATTTGGATCGACGTGGGCACGCCCGGGCCTCTGCCCTAAGGCGCCTTTGGCGGACCGTTAAATTCGGCTTCGATGATGATTTCGACGCTGTCGCCGACGCCCATGTTCGAGCCCGGCGGCGGCACGCCTTCCTTCACGCCGAACGCGGTGCGGCTGAGCGTGCCTTTTGCCGAGACGCCGATGCGCGCGTTCGGGTCGTACGCGTTGCCAGCGTAGCCGCCGTTGAACGTCGCGTCGAGTGTGACAGGTGCCGTCGCGCCCTTCAGTGTCAGGTCGCCGGTGATGCGGGCGGTGTTGGGACCGGTGAGTTCGATCTTCGTCGATTTGAATGTCATTTCGGGGAACTGCGTGGCGCCGAGCCATTTGTCGTTCAGCAGTTCTTCGACGAAACCTTTCGGCGGCGCCGGTAACGTGAGCGAGCGCGGGTCGATCGTCGCGGTCACGCTGGAGGCCGACGGGTTCGCCGGATCGAGCTGCAGCTTGGCGTCGAACGCCGCGAAGCGGGCGGTGTAGTTCGAGAAGCCCATGTGACTGACGCGGAATTCGAGGTTCGCGTGCGCTTTGTCGAGCTTGTAGGCGCCGGCGGGGGCTTCCGTCGTCATCGGCACGATAGTTGCGGGCGGCGCGGGCTCTGACAGTGCTGCGACCGGCGGGGGCGCCGCCTCCGCCTTTTCTTCTTTCTTCGTTTCCGGTGCGGGGCCGCAAGCGGCGAGCGTAACGACGCAGGCTAGGAGCAGGAACTTTTTCATCGGGGATTCTCCTCAAGTCGCCGGGAACCTAGCCGCGGCGGCATGGTTGCGCAAACGGCCCGGGACTGGCACGAACGGTTGCATGACACCCATTGTTTCGATTCAGAACCTGACCAAGACTTACAAGTCCGGGCTTCAGGCGCTCAAGCCTGTGTCGCTCGACATCCGGCCCGGCGAGATTTTCGCGCTGCTCGGCCCGAACGGCGCGGGGAAGACGACGCTCATCAGTATCGTCTGCGGGATCGTGACGCCCACGAGCGGCACGGTCATCGCCGACGGGCACGACATTCAAGACGAATATCGTGACGCGCGGATGAAGATCGGGCTGGTGCCGCAAGAGTTGACCACGGACCGCTTCGAGACCGTGTGGAACACGGTGCGGTTTTCGCGCGGCCTTTTCGGGCGGGCGCCGGATGCGGCCTTTCTGGAGAAGGTGTTGCGCGACCTCACGCTCTGGGACAAGCGCAACGATTTGCTGCAAACGCTGTCGGGCGGCATGAAGCGGCGGGTGATGATCGCGAAGGCTTTGAGCCACGAGCCGTCGATCTTGTTTTTGGATGAGCCGACGGCCGGTGTGGACGTGGAGTTGCGGCGCGATATGTGGGCGTTGGTCAGACGGCTGCGCGACGACGGGGTCACGATCATTTTGACCACGCACTATATCGACGAGGCGGAGGAGATGGCCGACCGCATCGGCGTGATCAACAAGGGCGAGCTCATCCTGGTCGAGGAAAAGGCCACGCTGATCAAGAAGCTGGGCAAGAAGCAGCTGACGCTGGTGTTGCAGGAGCCGATGGCGGCGGTGCCGGCCGAGCTTGCCGAATGGAACCTCGCGCTGAAAGACGGCGGGCACGAACTCGAGTACACGTTCGACGCCAATGCGGAGCGCAAAGGCATCGCGTCGCTGCTCAGGCGAATAACGGATTTGAACATCGGCTTTCGCGACGTGCACACGACACAGAGTTCGCTTGAGGATATTTTCGTGAGTTTGGTCAGCGAGCGGAGCCGGGCATGAACGCGCCATCATTCAACGCACATGGGGTTTGGGCGATCTATCGCTTCGAGTTGGGACGCTGGTTCCGCACGATTTGGCAGAGCGTCGCCACGCCCGTGATCACGACGTCGCTTTATTTCGTCGTGTTCGGGACGGCGATCGGATCGCGCATGGGCGACATCGAGGGTGTGAGCTACGGCGCTTACATCGTGCCGGGACTCATCATGCTCAGCGTGTTCACCGAGAGCATCTTCAACGCGGCGTTCGGCATCTACTTTCCGAAGTTCACGGGCACGATCTACGAGTTGCTATCGGCGCCGGTGTCGGCGTTCGAGGCGGTGCTCGCCTATGTGGGGGCGGCGGTGACGAAGTCTGTCGTGCTGGGGCTCGTGATCCTGGGCACGGCGTCGCTTATCGTGCCGATCCACATCGAGCATCCGTTCGCGATGCTCACGTTCTTGATCATGATCGCGGCGACGTTTTGCCTGTTCGGGTTCATCATCGGCGTTTTGTCGAACAACTTCGAGCAGATGCAGGTCGTGCCGATGCTCGTGGTGACGCCGCTGACGTTCCTCGGCGGTGCGTTCTATTCGATCAACATGCTGGCGCCGTTCTGGCAAACGGTCGCCCACTTCAACCCCGTCGTCTATTTGATCTCGGGGTTCCGGTGGAGCTTCTTCGGCAAGGGCGACGTCGCGATCGAGGTGAGCCTCGCGGCCACGTTTGCGATGTTCCTGGTGTGCCTCGGCGTGGTCGCGTGGATCTTTAAGACGGGGTACCGGTTGAAGAACTGATGGCCGGGATTGAAAC
>JANNEL010000050.1:0-1742 GCA_031378595.1 Alphaproteobacteria bacterium | reverse complement strand
CGGTTCTACGAGGACCTGTGCAAGCGCTATCCGATCGTGTCCATCGAAGACGGCATGGCTGAGGACGATTGGGCGGGATGGAAGACGCTGACCGATCTCATCGGCAAGAAGGTCCAGTTGGTGGGTGACGATCTGTTCGTGACGAACCCGACGCGGCTGCGCGAAGGGATCGCAAAGGGTGTCGCGAATGCAATCCTGATCAAGGTGAACCAGATCGGCACGCTGTCGGAGACGCTAGACGCGGTCGAGGTCGCGCATAAGGCCGGCTACAAAGCGGTGATGTCGCATCGCTCCGGCGAGACTGAGGACACGACGATTGCGGATCTTGCGGTCGCGACGAATTGTGGGCGCATCAAGACCGGATCGGCTTCGCGGTCGGATCGCCTGGCCAAGTACAACCAATTGCTGCGTATCGAGGAGGCGCTTGGGCCGAGCGCGGTTTACGCGCAGCTTTGATGTCGGGCGACCAGAAAGCTCTGGAAGCGAAGGCGCGCGCCGGCGATGTCGCGGCGCAGTTCGAGCTTGCGATCACGCTGGACCGGGCCGGGAACCGGCTTGTTGCCACGTCGTGGTTGGAGGCTGCTGCCAGCAACGGTCACGTCGAGGCGTTGGCGTTGCTTGCCGTGCGCGACTTGCAGGGTTTGGAAACGGCGCCCAACGTTTCGCGCGCGCGCGAACGTTTGGAACGGGGCGTCGAGCTTGGTGGAAACACCCCGCGGCGACTGCTTGCGACGCTGACGGCGACAGGTGCGTTGACGGCTCCCGACTGGCGGCGTGCGGTGCGGCTCACCATCGATGCGGCGCGAGCCGGCGATTGGCAGGCGTTGCGGCATCTGGCGTTGCTGGTCGAGATGGCAGCGCCAGGTTCGCCGATTGCCGAAGATTTGTTGCTGCGCGCCGGGTTGCTGGGCGACGGGTTGTCGGGGTTCGCGATCCTGCGGCGTCAGACCTTGCTTGGGCGAACGCTTGCGCCGGAGCGGGCGTTCCGCGCTTGGCGCGAGGGGATGCAGAAGATCGGCCATCCGCTCGCAGGCTCGGTGGCATCTGCGACGGCAGGCGACGCAGCGCCGAAGCTGCCGGAGGGGCAACCGGATTTCGATGCGATCGCGGTGTTGCTCGCGGAGCCGCCGGGTCTCGATCTTTCGAAGCCAACAGCGGTCAGCGAGCAGCCGTTTGTTCGCCGGTTCGACAAGCTGCTGACGGTCGAGGAGTGCGAGTACATCGTGGGTCTGTCCTCGCGCTTGCTCGCGCCCGCGAGCGTCGTTGACGGTGTGGGGCAGGGTAAGCAGAGCGGCTTGCGCACGAACAGCGTTGCGGTGTTTTGGCCGGTGCAGCAGGACATCGTGTTGCACGCGATCGATCTGCGGCTCGGCAAGGCCGCGGGATTGCCGTTCGGGAACGGCGAGATGATGAACATCTTGATGTACAAACCCGGCGAAGAATATCGCGCGCATTTCGATTTCTTCGCGCCCGAGACTGCGGCCGTCGATCTGAGCGGTCAGCGTATTCGAACGCTGTTGGTTTATTTGAACACCGGTTACGACGGCGGCGAGACGCAGTTCGTGAGCGCGAACATGATGCTGAAAGGCGAACCGGGCGATGCGGTTCTATTCCACAACTGCGACGCCGCAACCGGGGCGCCTGATCGCGCGACGCTGCACGCGGGGCTTCCGGTGACGAGCGGTCAGAAATGGCTGCTCTCGAAGTGGTATCGCGAAAAGACATTTGTGAGCTGATCGCGG
>JANNEL010000369.1:0-2199 GCA_031378595.1 Alphaproteobacteria bacterium | reverse complement strand
GGCGTGTCCGAGGGCCCCCGACGGGCCCTTTTCTTTTGGCCGATGAGCATTGCGAGTTGAGACGATGAGTGGACCACAAGACCCGACCGGCGCCGAGATCGTGATCCGCGCGCTGAAGGATCACGGTGTTAGGCATATTTTCGGCTACCCGGGCGGTGCGGTACTGCCGATCTACGACGCGCTGTTTCAGGACGTAGGCATCGAGCACATCTTGGTGCGCCACGAACAAGGCGCGACGCATGCTGCCGAAGGCTACGCACGGTCGACGGGCAAGCCCGGCGTCGTGCTGGTGACGTCGGGACCAGGGGCCACGAATGCGGTCACCGGTTTGACCGACGCGCTGATGGATTCCATTCCGCTTATTTGCATCACGGGTCAGGTGCCGACGCATCTGATCGGCATGGACGCGTTTCAGGAGGCCGATACGGTCGGCATCACGCGGCCGTGCACGAAGCACAACTGGCTCGTGCGCGACGTGCGCGATCTGCCGCGCATTATGCATGAGGCGTTTTACATCGCGACGACGGGGCGGCCCGGACCGGTCGTGATCGACATTCCGAAGGACGTGCAGTTCAAACGTGCGCCTTACGTGGGCCCCTCGAACATCAAGCACAAGACGTATCAGCCGCGCGTGAAGGGCGACCTCAAGAAGATCGAGCAGGCGGTCGAGATGATCGCGGCGGCGAAGCGGCCGGTGTTCTACACGGGTGGCGGCGTTATCAATTCGGGGCCGCTGGCGACGCAGCTGTTGCGCGAGTTCGTGAGGACGACAGGCTATCCGATCACGTCGACGTTGATGGGGCTTGGAGCCTATCCGGCGTCCGACAAGCAGTGGCTGGGCATGCTCGGCATGCATGGGACCTACGAGGCCAATCTCGCGATGCATGGATGCGATCTGATGATCGCGATCGGTTCGCGCTTCGACGACCGGGTGACAGGGCGCATCGATGCGTTCTCGCCGAACTCGAAGAAGATCCATATCGACATCGATCCGTCGTCGATCAACAAGAGCGTGCGGGCGGACCTTGGGATCGTCGGCGATTGCGCGTTTGTACTCGAGGACATGATCCGGCTTTGGAAGGCCAAGCAGTTGAAGCCGGATCGCAGCGCGATCAGCGCCTGGACGATGCAGATCGACGGGTGGCGGGCGCGTAACTGCCTCGCCTACAAACAGTCGCACGATGTGATCAAGCCGCAATATGCGATCGAGCGGCTGTACGAACTGACGAAGGGGCGCGACACCTACATCTCGACCGAGGTCGGTCAGCACCAGATGTGGGCGGCGCAGTTCTACCGCTTCGAAGAGCCGAACCGGTGGATGACGTCCGGCGGGTTGGGCACGATGGGATACGGGCTGCCGGCGGCGGTTGGCATTCAGGTCGCGCACAAGGGTTCGCTCGTCATCGACATTGCGGGCGAGGCCAGCGTGCAGATGACGATGCAAGAGCTCTCTACCGCGGTGCAGTTCGATCTGCCGATCAAGATCTTCATCTTGAACAACCGTTACATGGGCATGGTCCGGCAGTGGCAGCAGTTGCTGCACGGCGGCCGGTATTCGCACTCGTACTCCGAGGCTTTGCCGGATTTCGTGAAGTTGGCCGAGGCCTATGGCGCGGTTGGCATTCGCGCGACGAAGCCGGATGAGCTTGACGACAAGATCAAGGACATGATTTCGGTGAACCGGCCGGTGCTGTTCGACTGCGTCGTCGACCAACACGAAAACTGCTTCCCGATGATCCCCTCAGGGGCTGCGCATAACGAGATGATCTTGGGTGACGCGGCGAGCGATCCGACGGTGAGCGAAGCGGGCAAGGTGTTGGTCTGATGTCAAAGCAACCGGGTTCCGCCTATTTTCTGGTCGACACGAAGGCGAAAGAAATTCGCACGACGTTGTCGGTCTTGGTCGACAACGAGGCCGGTGTTCTGGCGCGCGTCATCGGGCTTTTTTCCGGACGCGGCTACAACATCGAAAGCTTGACGGTGGCGGAGGTCGATCACCTCGACCATACGTCGCGCATTACGATCGTGACTTCGGGTACGCCGGAGGTACTTGAGCAAATTCGTCATCAGCTCGAGCGGTTGGTGCCGGTGCACAAGGTCGTCGACCTGAGCACGGAGACGCCGGGGATCGAGCGCGAGATGGCGCTGATCAAAGTGGCGGGCGCGGGCGAGAAGCGCGTCGAGGCGCTGCGTCTGTCG
>JANNEL010000362.1:0-3605 GCA_031378595.1 Alphaproteobacteria bacterium | reverse complement strand
ATACCGTTTTTCTTCGCAACCGGTTATCGAGACAATGGTGCGGGCGGTTTGCACAGTGATCGGCTCGTTTTACGGAAACCGTTTCAAATGTCCGATCTGGAGCGCAGCTTCCGGCAGGTATTGTCAGCCGGAAACGAGGTCGCGACTTCGTCTAACCAATAGCGAAAACAAGCGACTCATCAATCGCGCAATCCCGCCGCGCCGCATGCGACCGCTTGCCGCTTGGCCAGCGCGCCGGCGTCGAACCCGTCGACGATCGTCTCGAACATGCGGTGCCAATTGTGCTTTGCGTCGAGCTGCACGAGGGCTGCACCCAGTCCCACCACCGCGCGCGCGATGAACACGAACTCCTGCGGCGGTTTAACGACCCCGCCCGTGCGCAGCTTCTGCTTCAGATCCCAAAGCGCTTGCATCTGGTTCGTCCCGTCTGCGGCAAGCGGGTTTCCTTCGCCGATCGGCCGCGCGCGATCGTCCAGCATCGGAGCGAAGACCATGCGCGCCCACGCATCCATTTTTTGGACAAGCTCCGCCGTCACGTTCGCAAAGCCCCATTTCGCGTAACCGCGCGCCGCCAACGCCGCATCGTTTCGGGAAAGCGAGCGGTAAAGGTCGATCAGCCCGTCGATCGCGCGTGGCGGAAAGACGCGCACGCAACCGAAGTCGAGCAGATTGATCTCGCCGCCGGGCCTGACGGTGTAGTTCCCGAAATGCGCATCGCCGTGCACCGCGCCGAACCGGAACAGCGGTACCAACCACGCGCGGAACAGCGCGTCGGCGATGCGTTCGCGCGTGGCCGTGTCCGCTTGCGCCAGCGCGTCTTGGAACGAAACCCCGTCCAGCCACGTCATGGTGATGAGACGCCGCGTCGAAAGCGCGGGCACGCACGCCGGCACGTGGATGGCGCTTTGACCCGCAAGCATGACGGCAAAGAGGCGCATGTGCTTCGCCTCGCGCTCGTAGTCGAGTTCCTCCCGCACGCGTGCCGCCAGTTCGCCGGCGATCGCGCTGGTGTCGAGCCGCCGCTCCGCAGCGCGCTGCAGCGACAAAACGGTCTTCAGTTGCGTCAGGTCGGCGTCGACCGCCGACTGCATGTCCGGGTATTGCAGCTTACAGGCAAGCGCCGTGCCGTCGAGCGCTGTCGCCCGGTGCACTTGGCCCAGCGACGCTGCATGCGCGGCCGCAAAGTCGAAGTGCTTGAACTTCGTCTGCCAATCGCCCCCGAGTTCGGCCGCCATCCGCCGCCGCACAAAGGCGGGGCCCATCGACGGCGCGTTGCTCTGAAGCTTCGCAAGCGCCGCCGCAAACGCGGGCGGAAACACGTCGGGCAGTCCGCCGGCCACCTGCGCAACCTTCATGAGCGGGCCGCGCATCGCACCCAACATGCGCGCAAGGTCCTGTGCGTTGCGCACGTCGAACGGCGCCGTGCCGCCGATCCATCGTGCAGCACCGCGCAAAGCGACGCCGCCAAGGCCCGCCACCACGCCGGAATAGCGCTTCGCCCGGCCGCTGACGGAACTCGCTTCGTCGTCGCCTTTGCTCATGTCCGCTCAGCCGTGCTCGCGGCCGGCAAGGTGGCACAAGCGGGCGCGTCTGCGCCACAAGTCCGTTAGAGCGCCGCGTCTTAGAACCGCGCGTTCACCCTGACACCCGCATAGGGCGACGTCGCGCTCTTCGTGTCGATGCGTGCGGGCGTGCCGGCGATGTAGTTCGGCGCCACGAACGCAGCCGTCGCAGAATCGAACGCGAACCCGCCCGCAACCGACACCGCGACCGTATCGGTGATGTCGTAGCCGGCGTTCGCTTCCACCCGCGCAAGGAAGCCCGCGTGATCCGTCTCGACGTGCAGCGCCGATGCGAACACCGGCGCGCCGTTGTCGAGCGACGTCGCCGCGTCCATCTCGAAGTCTTTGAAGGCAAGCCCCGCGGCAACACCGCCGCCGAGCCGGAAGCGCTGCCCCAGCGGGATCGATCCCGCGACGTGGCCCACGAGCTCCACACTGCGCGTCTGGAACGCCGTCGCGGTCGTGATGAAAGTTGTGGGCACCACCGGCGCGATCTCGACGTTCAGATAATCCGTGTCCAGGTCGCGATAGGTCAGCGAAACGTCGGCGCGCGCATTGCCCTTCGCATCGTCGCAAATCGTCTGCCCGGCCGCCACACCCAGCGAGAAGCCGCTGAGATCGACGTCCAGCGTCTGATCGATCGTCGCCGTCGCGTCGGTGAAGGTCGTGAGAATGCCAGCCACCCCGTCCAGCCCGCCGATCGCAATCGGCGTTCCGGTCGGCAGTTGAAACTGCGTACGTGCCGAACCGTCCGCGTCGATCGCGCTGCCGTGCACGCCGAACCGCCAACCGTTCGCAAAGTCGCGCGCGATGCCGGCGCTGAAGTTCCAACCCTCCGCATCCGCTTGCAGTGCGGGCGCGACATAGCCGCTGCCGAAGTCGAACTGCACCATCGCGTTCCCGTGGCCGGCCAACCGCACCCACTCGAACGACGCATCGCCGCCCACGGCCCACGTGCCCGGCGTCTGCAAAATGGGCATCATGTTCAGATTGACGGGCTCGTTCGCCGATGCGGCCGCGGCAGCGAACGCGGAAACGCCGGCAAGAAGAAGACGACGCATGGGGGCAGGGACCTTCGCGAAAAAAGGAATCGAAGGCCTGAGTTCGCGCTTGGCGGGTTAAGGGTGTGTTAAGCGAACGCGCGCCGACTCTGGCACCATTTCCGGGGGCGCCGCTGCGCCAGACCGTGGCGGCATCATCAATAGCCCGGCAGGCTGCGGGCCGATGTTGGCGCGAGGTCAATTGGCCGGCGATTTTAACAGAAGCACCGGCAGTTTCGACTCCTTGTTGTTGTCCGCCGGACGCTTGATGCATACTCGCCATCCGATCGCTTCTCGTTTGCGGTGGAGGGTCCATGAACGCCCGGTTGCTTCTCCCAGTTCTCGTGCTCGCGGCCTTGGCGGTGGCGCACGGCGCGGACGCCGAGTGCAACGTGTTGAAGGCGGTCGTTGCCCATGCACCAAACGGCTTTGCGGTGTTAGAGGGCGAGCTCACGAACAATTCGCCCGACGGCAACCCCACACAGCGTTGGGCGACGGTACCGATGCCGGGTTCGGACGGCTGCGTTATCAATTTTCACACGCATTACTATTGCGGCTACCCCGCCGGCACCGATCTCGATGCGCTGACCGCACGCGTCGCGCGCTGCCTCAAAGACGCAAAGCGCATCGACCCGCAGGTCTTCGAAACACCCAACGGCGCGCAAGTGTCGGTCTCCGACGAATACGGCGAAGTGGAACTGACCGTCGAAATGCCGTGAACGTACCGGGCTGGCCGATGACTAAGGCTGCGGCTGGCTGATGAGCAGCCGGTGATAGGCGTCGACCAGCGAGCTGTAAGGCGGCACGCGATGAAAGCCGTCCGGGCCCGCCTCCCAAATCTCGAAGTGCAAATGCGTGGTCGTTCCGTATTTGACGTGCCCGCCGCTTGCGGTGGTGTAGCGCATGATCGCGCTCACCAGGCCGATGCGGTCGCCGCGCGTCACCTTTTGCCCGATCCCCTTGCGCGTCGGTAACGGCGGTGACGAGGGGAGCGTCTCTGTCC
>JANNEL010000361.1:0-2776 GCA_031378595.1 Alphaproteobacteria bacterium | reverse complement strand
AGCGATGTCCGGCCGCTCCGGCTCGGCGATCTTGGGAAGGTACAGGTCGGCCAAGACGTGCACGCGATCGGGCATCCGTTCGGCGAGGCATGGTCCTACACGAAGGGGATCGTGAGCCAAGTCCGGTTCAACTATGAGTGGGAGTCGGAAGAGGACCATCTGAAGCACCGCGCGGACGTCGTGCAAACGCAGACGCCAATCAACCCAGGCAACTCGGGCGGGCCGCTGTTCAACGACGCCGGAGAGATTGTCGGCGTCAATGCGTTCGGCTCGTTACAAGGCTCTGGGGTCAGCTTCGCGATCGCGCCGACCGAGGTACGCCGGGTGCTGGCGATGACGTCCGACCGGCTGGCAGCTAAGGCGCAAGTTGCGGGAAGCAAGACCGGCAAATGCGACGAGCCGGTACGGCTTGCGACCGAGCGTAATCGCAAAGACGACGCGACCGTCTTCCTGCTCGATGCGGATTGCAACGGGCGGGCGGATTCGGGTCTGGTCGTGCCCGACAGCAACGCACGCCCCATCTTTTTGTTCATCGACGCCAACGAGAACGGCAAGAACGAGACGGTTTATGTCGACAAGAACCACGATATGAAGTTCGACTACGTGGTCTACGACACGAACGAAGACGGGAAGGCCGACCTCATTGGGTACGACCTCAACGACGAGTTGGAACCCGGCCGCGTCGTGCTGGCAAGGACATGAAAGCCTACATCGTCGAGGCGTTCGGGCCCGTTTCGGGAATTGCGCTCAAAGACATCGAGCCCGCAGCGCTTAGCAGCGGCCAGGCGCGTATCCGTGTACGGGCCGCGGGGGCGAGTTTGCTCGATGCTCTGATTGCGTCGGGGCGGTATCAGGTGAAGCCGCCGCTGCCGTTCTCGCCGGGGTCGGAGTTTGCGGGTGAGATTGAGGCGGTTGGGCCAGAGGTCACCACGCTCAAGGTCGGACAACGCGTGATGGCCGGCGGGTTCGTTGGCGGCTTTGCCCAGAGCGCGGTCGTGCCGGCTGTCGCTGCTGTGCCGATGCCCGACTGCATGAGCTTCGAAACGGCGGCCGGGTTTCGCACGAACTACATGACCGCGCTGCATGGGTTCCGGCAGCGCGCGGCGTTGCAGCCTGGTGAGACCGTGTTGGTGCTTGGCGCCGCGGGCGGCGTTGGTTCGGCTGCAATCGAGATCGCGAAGGTGATGGGGGCGCAGGTGATTGCCGCCGCCTCGACGCCGGAGAAGCGCGCGTTCGCGACGACACTCGGCGCGATCCACGCGATCGATACCGCGGCCAATGCGTTTCGCGACCGGATCAAGGAGATCACGGGCGGGCGCGGCGTCGATGTCGTGTACGACCCGGTCGGTGGTGCGCTGACGGAGCTGGCGTTCCGTTCGCTTGCGTGGCGCGGGCGGCATCTGATTGTCGGGTTTGCGGCGGGCACGATCCCTGCCTTGCCCGTGAATCTCGCTTTGCTCAAAGGCGCCTCGCTTGTGGGTGTCGACCTTGCGCGGTTCTCGTTCATGCACGAGCCCGCGGTCGCTGCGGAAAACATGAAGCAGCTGCTAGTGTGGTTCGGCGACGGCGCGCTCAAACCCACGATCGGGCGGGTTTACCCGTTCGCGGAAGCGCGCGAAGCGCTTGCCGACATTTTGGAACGGCGGGCTGTGGGAAAGTCGGTCGTGCGCGTTGGCTAGCTCGATATTCCCGCTTGACGGTCGTGCGCGGCTCTATTATTTAACATTCATGTTAATTGCATGATCGGTTAAATACAGATGACGGACGCTCTTTCCAGCACGTTTGCGGCGCTTGCGGATCCGACGCGGCGGGCGATCCTTGGGCGGCTTGCGAAGGGTGAGGCGACGGTGAACGAGCTTGCCGAGCCGTTTCGCATTTCCCTGCCCGCCGTTTCGCGCCATCTGAAGGTTTTGGAGACCGCAGGCCTCATCACGCGCGGGCGCGATGCGCAGTGGCGGCCTTGCCGGTTGGAGGCGGAAGCGTTGAAAGACGTCGACGATTGGCTGGCCCGCTATCGCCGCTTCTGGACCGACCGGTTCGACCGTATGGACGACTACATTGCCGAATTGAAAAAAGCCGATACGAGAACGAAGAAGGAGAAACGCAAATGAGTGCCACCCTGGCCGACGACGAACTTCTCATCACGCGCACGTTCGATGCACCGGCGTCGCTCATGTTCGCGCTGTGGTCGAAGCCTGAGCATTTCAAGCGCTGGATGGGGCCTGGACCTTACGACTGTCCGTTTGCGGAGCTCGACTTTCGCGTCGGCGGCGCCTACCGCGGCATGATCAGATCCAGCGAGACGGGCGAGAGTGGATTTGCCGGCGTCTACCGCGAAATCGTGCCGAACCGGCGGCTCGTCTTTACGTTCGCCTGGACGAACACGGGTCCATCCGCCGGCGTCGAGACGCTGATTACGATCACGTTCACCGAGAAGGACGGCAAGACCGTTCAAACGTTCCATCAAACGCCGTTCCTCTCCGTCGAGGCGCGCGACCGCCATATCGGCGGTTGGGACGGCGCGTTCGACAAACTCAAGGCATACGCCGAAACCTCAGCAAAGGAGCATCGCTCATGATTACCGTTTCCGCATTCTGTTGGGTGCCGCCGTTCGCTCAAGGCCAGGTGCGCGATCTTCGCGTGCGCTGGGCGCTTGAAGAAGCTGGCCTGCCCTACACGACGCGCCTGCTCGAGCAGGGCGATCAAGACAAGGCCGAATACCGCGCCATGCAACCGTTCGGCCAGGTGCCGGTGTTCGAGGAAGACGGCTTTGCGC
>JANNEL010000321.1:0-6963 GCA_031378595.1 Alphaproteobacteria bacterium | reverse complement strand
CCAATGCAGCGGATCCTCGCGCCGCACCTCGGCATAGATGTCGTGGATCGTCTCGTCCTGATAGAGCGCGGGGTTCACCAGCTTGTCGTCGATCGTCCCCGACGAGTACCCCGGAAACACGGATGGTGCGGCGCTCATGCGATGTCCTCCAATGTCGTTCCGCGGAGATTGGGACGAACAAGCCCTAAAGGCAACGCCGCAGCATTGGATTTCCGGGCGAGCCTTGGCTTACGCTAGGGCCACAAGCACCCGGACACCCATGGTCAAAAACATTCAGACGCTCGACTTCGACACGTCGCGCCCGCCCTCGCCGTTCATGAACGAAAGCCACCACGCGTGGCGGCGCGAACTGCGCAAGTTCATCGACAAGGAAATGATGCCCCACGTCGACGAATGGGATGAGAAAGGCGAAATCCCGCTCGACCTTTACAAGAAGGCCTCAGACTTTGGCCTCCTGCGTATGGGCTACCCGGAAGAATACGGCGGCATCAAAGAAGGCCTCGACCGCTTTCACGGCATCGTCACCGCCGAAGAGATGGCGCGCATGGGCGCCGGCGGCATCAACGCCAGCCTGATGGTCCACGGCATCGGACTGCCGCCCATCCTCGCCATCGGCGACACCGTGATGAAGCAACGCATCGCGCCGCCCGTGCTGGCCGGCGACAAGCGCATCGCGCTCGCCATCACAGAGCCCTCAGGCGGCAGCGACGTCGCGCAGCTGAAGACACGCGCCGTCCGCGAGGGCGATGAGTTCGTCGTCAACGGCTCGAAGATGTTCATCACCGGCGGCATGCGCGCCGATTATTTCACGACGGCCGTCCGCACCGGCGGCCCGGGCATGGGCGGCATCTCGCTGCTGCTGATCGAAGCCGACCGCGCAGGCGTCAGCCGCACGAACCTGAAGAAGCAGGGTTGGTGGGCCTCCGACACGGCAGCGCTCTATTTCCAAGACGTGCGCGTGCCGGCTGAGAATCTGATCGGCGGGGAGAACCAAGGCTTCATCGGCATCATGCTGAACTTCAACGGCGAGCGTCTGGGCATGGCCGCAAGCGCCACGGCTTACGCGCGCGTCTGTCTGGAAGAAGCTGTGAAGTGGGCGCGCGAGCGAACGACCTTCGGCAAGCGCCTCGCCGACCATCAGGTCATTCGCCACAAGATCGCGGAGATGGTGCGCCAGATCAACGCGAGCCAGGCCTACCTCGAAATCTGCGCCTGGCGCGTTCAGAACGGCGAAACGCCAGCAGCCGACCTCGCGCTCCTCAAGGTCCAGGCGACGTTAACGATGGAATTCTGCGCCCGCGAGGCGATGCAAATTTTGGGCGGCACGGGTTATATGAGAGGTTCGCGGGTTGAGCGAATCTACCGTGAGGTCCGGGTCAACGCGATCGGCGGCGGTTCGGAAGAAATCATGCGCGATCTCGCAGCACGACAACTGGGACTTTGAAACCATGCCAATCTTTTCCCTCCTCCTCGGCTTCCTCCTATTCGCCGCTATGGGTGCCACCTTGCTGATCTGGCCTGAGGCTCTCGCTCGCGTCACCAACCAAGAACCGACGACCCCAGAGTCGCGGAGCGAAATCCGCGCCGCTTACGGCGGCTTCGGGGTCGCAATCGCCTTGGCGCTGTTCGTGGCGATGGTTTATTCGGACTTCCGCGGCGGGATCATGTTCACGGTCGGCTTGGCACTCATCGGCATGGCCGGCGGCCGCGGCTATTCGGCTTGGCTCGAACGCCCGACCTCCAACATCATTTGGGGCTTGCTTGCAGCCGAGGCGGTCATGGGACTCGTGATCTTCTTCCGCATGTTTTGATGAGCTTCAAGCATCTCACTTACGAAACAGACGGCCGGATCGCGACCATCACGCTGAACCGGCCGGACCGCCTGAACGCCATCGTCCGCGGCATGCCGCAGGAAATCCGCGAAGCCGTCGAAAAGGCAAATGACGACAACGAAATCCATTGCATCGTCTTAACCGGCGCCGGCCGCTCGTTCTGCGCCGGTTACGACCTCGTCGACTTCGCCGAACACAAAAGCCCAGCCTCCGCCGGTCAAAGCGCGAAGGGTCCGTGGGACCCGATGGTCGACTTCGCCATGATGGGCCGCAACACGCAGGACTTCATGAGCCTGTGGCGTTCGAACAAACCGACGATCGCCAAGGTTCGTGGCCATGCCGTCGCCGGCGGCAGCGACATCGCGCTGTGTTGCGACTTCGTCGTCATGGCCGACGACGCGAAGATCGGCTACCCGCCCGCGCGCGTCTGGGGCGTACCGACACCGGCGATGTGGATCTATCGCTTAGGGGCGGAGAAGGCGAAGCGCATGCTCCTCACCGGCGACCTCATCACCGGCAGAGAAGCTGCCGCGATGGGTCTCGTGCTCGAAGCTGTGCCGGAACCCGAATTAAACGACCGCGTTGTTGCATTGTCGACACGCATCGCAGCTGTGCCAAAAAACCAACTCATGATGGTCAAACTGATGATCAATCAGGCCATCGAGTCGATGGGCCTCGTTCAGACGCAAATGTTCGCGACGCTTTTTGACGGAATTGCGCGCCATTCGCCGGAGGGCGTGTGGTTCAAGCAACAAGCGGAAGAAAAAGGATTCAAGGAAGCGGTGCGTCAGCGCGATAGCGGAGAGCCTATCGCAGAAGGTGTGTCGAAGCCGTTCTATCGCTTCTAATGCGTTGAACGTTGTTCAATCATCCGCCATGTCTATCACCGAGAGTTCGAATCCGGGGGGATAGACCTTGTCTCAGATTGAGTTTCCGCGTGACCGCCGCGAACAGCGACGTGAAGTTGCGCATGCTAACAAGCGCGCCGAAATTTTGAATGCCGCCAAACGCGTGATGGCGCGCGTCGGCGCAAAGGGTCTGACGATCCGCGCAGTCGCATCCGAAGCGGGTTATGTGGCCGGCGCCGTCTATTTCTACTTTCCGTCCAAGTCGGCGATCATGGCGGACCTCGCGGTTCACGAACTTTCGGGGCTGACACGCGACCTGCGCAGCGCCTCGACACGCGACGCAGCCGAGATGGCGTCGCGCACCGCAGATGCATTCGCCGCCGCGCACAACATCTTCGAACTCGACACCGAAAAGCGCGTGAGCGCGGGTTCCGAGCGTGCCCTGATGGGCCGCATGATCTCGTTGTTCCAAACGGTAAGCGAACCGTTGAACCTCGAAGACCTGCCGCCGGACCAGGCGCAGGCCCGCGCCCTCGCCCTCTCGGCAACGTCGATCGGCTTGGCAACGTTGGCCCGCACCGGCCGCCTTCAGAAGCTAGGCGTCACCGCAGGCGCCGTCCTGCGCGAGGTGGCGCACTGCCTAAAGACCACGCCAAAACGGACCGACTAGACGCCGACACAACACCGCCGCTGACGCAGGAAGAGCGCAACAATTGCCTTGGGCTACGCCGCCTCGAACACGGCGGCGATACCCTGCCCGCCGCCAACGCACATCGTCTCAAGCCCATAGCGCGCTTTGCGGCGCTTCATCTCATGAAGCAGCGTCGCCAGAATACGCGCGCCCGTTGCACCGATCGGGTGCCCAAGCGAGATGCCGGAACCATTGACGTTTAGCTTGTCGTGGTCGTGCCAACCCCACCGCTTCAAAACGCCGAGCACTTGGACCCCAAACGCCTCGTTCAATTCGACAAGGTCGATGTCCTTCCAAGAAAGCTTCGTCCGCGCGAACAGTTTCTCCACCGCAGGCACAGGACCCAAGCCCATCGTCGCCGGATGACAGCCGGCCGCCGCCCATCCCACAAGCGTTCCCATGGGCTTGAGACCGAACGTCGCAAGCTTGTCTTCGGCCACGATCAAACACGCCGCCGCCGCATCGTTCTGTTGGCTCGCGTTCGCAGCCGTGACGACGCCGCCCTTCATGATCGGCCTGAGCGCGGCCAGCGCTTCAAGCGTCGCATCCGCGCGCACGCCTTCGTCTCGGCTGACGAGGACCGGGTCGCCCTTCCGCTGCGGCACCGGAACCGCCACGATCTCATCGGCGAACTTGCCCTCCGCCCACGCGCGGGTCGCCCGGCGATGGCTCTCGACCGAAAAAACATCCGCCTCCTCGCGTGTGATTTGACACTCCCGCGCGACGTTCTCCGCCGTCTCGATCATGCCCGAGATCACGCCGAATCGTTCCACCGGCTGCGACCGCTCGCGCCCACGCTCCAACCGGTCGTACATCTGCACATTCCCCGCGCGTGCGCCGGAACGCATCGCAGTCGTGTAATATTCGATGTTGCTCATACTCTCGACGCCGCCCGCGATCACGACGTCGGCGGCACCCGTTTCCACCATCATTGCTGCCGTCACGATGGCCTGCAGGCCGCCGCCGCAACGCCGGTCAAGCTGCATCCCCGGCACCTCGATCGGCAAGTCCGCCGCAAGCGCCGCCCACCGCCCGATGCAAGGCGCCTCGCTGTTCGCATAGCTTTGCGCAAACACGACATCGTCGATGCGCGCCGGATCAATACCGGAACGCTTGACCGTTTCCCTGATGACATGCGCCGCCAAAGCCTCCGCCGGAATGTCTTTCAATCCGCCGAGGTATTTGGCAACCGCGGTACGGACCGGCGCAACGATAGCCGCACGGCGTGTCATCAGATCACTCCCTTCGATCTCAGCTCTTCGATACGAGCCGGCGCAAAGCCCCAATCGCGCAGGCCCGAAACATTGTGCCCGCCGATGGCCGGCGGCGCTCCCTGTACCGCGCCAGGCGTTGCGTCGAATCGTGGCGACGGCGCGGGTTGAACCACGCCGTCAAGCGTTACAAAAGCATCGCGAGCCACGTTGTGGGGATGCGCGGGCGCTTCGCCGAGCTCAAGCACAGGCGCAAAGCACACGTCGCTGCCCTCCATAATTGCGCACCACTCGGCGCGCGTCTTCGTCGCAAAGACCTTCGCGAGCTTTTCCTTGAGAGCCGGCCACCGCGCCCGGTCCAGTTGCGTGTCAAAATCGGAATCGCTCAACCCCGCTTTCTCGCGCAGCAGCGCATAGAACTGCGGTTCGATCGAACCCAATGCGATCCATGCGCCATCCGCGCACTTGTACACATCGTAGAAATGCGCTCCGCCGTCGAGGCGGTTCGCCGCCCGCTCCGCCGTGTGCGTTCCTTCGGCGCGAAAACCGTAAAAATACGACATCAACGACGCAGCACCATCCACCATGGCAGCGTCGACAATCTGCCCCTTGCCCGTCGCCCGCGCATGGGTGAGCGCGGCAAGCAAGCCGAACGCGAGATAAAGCGCCCCACCGCCAAAGTCGCCGATCAAATTGAGCGGCGGCACCGGCCGCTCGCGCGTGCCGATCGCGTGGAGAGCGCCTGTGATCGCAATATAGTTGATGTCGTGCCCTGCAGCGTGCGCCAGCGGCCCCGTCTGCCCCCATCCCGTCATGCGTCCATAAACGAGCTTCGGATTGCGCTTTAGAGCGACCTCCGGCCCAAGCCCCAGCCGCTCCATAACGCCGGGCCGAAACCCCTCGAACAAGATCTCCGCGCGCTCGAACAGCTGCAGGCAAAGTTCGATCGAGTCTTTGTTTTTCAAATCGAGCGCGATGGATTTCCGCCCGCGATGCGTGACGTGGTGCGGTTGCGCCGGCCGCGCATCCTTGCGATCGATACGCACGACATCGGCACCGAGATCCGAAAGCAGCATCCCGCAGAACGGCGCAGGCCCAAGCCCCGCGAACTCCACGACCTTCACCCCGCTGAGCGGTCCTTGCGCCACGAGCTTCTCCTTCGGCTACGCCTCTTTTCGATCCTGGCCGTCCGGAAGTCCAGCCTCCGCCGACGTAACGTCACGCCAAAAATTCCTGGCCCACAAGCGGCTGACAGACCGTCACGCCTGTGGCATCAACATTTGTCGAAGCACAACGGACAAACATGACGAGCATGATCGAAGTCGCACGCTCCAGCGTTCAAACGTGGGAATGCGATCAAATGGGCCACATGAACGTACAGTTCTATGTCGCCAAAGCCGATGACGGTTTGAGCGCACTCGCGGCCACCCTCGGCTTGAGCCCGCGCGCACGAGGCAGCGACCGCGCCACACTCGTCGCCCGCGAGCAGCACATCCGCTTCCACCGTGAGCTTCGTCCCGGTGCTCCCTACGTCGTTGAAGCGGGCGTCCTGCTCGCCAAAAGCGAAGGCTTGATCGTCTACGAGGAGATGAAGAACATAGCGACCCGTGACGTCGCTGCGACCTTCGTAACGCGCGCCGAATGGGCGGACACCGCTCTGCGCGGCGGCGGCCTGCCACTGCCCATCGGCGCCGTGGCGAAAGCCACGCCGTTCATGGTCGACCTGCCGGCGCACGGCCAGCCTCGCGGCCTGGAGTTGACGCCCGCGCGACCCGCGCCGTCGCTGTCCGACGCCGAAGAGTTGGGCCTCATGACGACCCTGCGGAGCACCGTCTTGCGCGAACACTGCGACGCGCACGGTTACATGCTGCCACGCCACTATATGTCCCGCGTTTCGGACGCCATCCCGAACCTGATCGCGCAGACCCGCGGCGAAGACCGTTCGACGAGTTCCACCGGAGGTGCCGCGCTCGAGTATCGCTTCGTCTACCGCGTGCCGGCGCGCGAGGGCGATTTGCTGATTCTAAAAAGCGGCCTGCGCTCGGTTTCGTCGAAAACCTACATCTGGTGCCACTGGCTGTTCGACGCGGAAAGCGGCGAGTGTTTCGCCACAGCAGAAGCCGTCGCTATCGCGATGGACCTGGCGACCCGCAAGGCGATCGACATCCCCCCCGACATGCGCACGCAGCTCGAGAGCCTGATCATCCCAGGCTTGTCGGCTTAGGGGTTCCTAAAGCCCCGCCATCGCGCGCACTTCGCGCTGCACGATGCCTGGATACTCCATCGGCAAGAAGTGGCTCGCACCGGGAACCTTTACGACGCGAATGTCGGGCCGGCGCGCGATCAGCAGTTCCACGACCGGATCGGGGCACGTCGAACGC
>JANNEL010000320.1:0-4013 GCA_031378595.1 Alphaproteobacteria bacterium | reverse complement strand
GTCTTCCTCCTTCGCTCAGGTGCGTGATGTCCCTTTCTGCTCGTCTGGCTTTACTTGCGCTCGGTGTTAGCGCCCTTCCGATTGTCGCCAGCGCTGAAACGGCTGCATCGCGATGGTTTGTCGCCAGCGATTTCCTGCAAGGCGACGACTGGGCTGGCGTCGATCCATTGGCGTTGGCCGAGGTCTATGTGGCTCACGGTGTGGTGGTGCCCCTCGCTTTGACGCGCACGCCGCCGGTGCCGAAGGTGCCGCGTCCGACGCCGACGCCCGGCCTCGGCGGTCCGGTTGTGGTCGCGATCGTCGATTCGGGTATCGATCTCGACCACCCGGAATTCTTAGGACGCATCGGCAAGGGCATTTGTTTCGGCGCTTGTACCGGTGCTGCGGCGCTTGGCGATGACGACTTCGGTCACGGGACGCACGTTGCCGGCATCATCGGCGCAGCGTCCGATGGGACGGGTAACACCGGCGTCGCTCCCAACACGATTCTGTTGCCGATCAAAGTGTTGGACTCGACTGGTTACGGCGATACCGACACGCTGCAAAAGGGGCTCAGGGCCGCGGTCACGGGCCGGGCGCGCGTCATCAACATGAGCTTGGGCGGGTCCGGCGGATCGGTGCCTCTTTTGGCATCGCTGCAAAATGCGTCGCAGACTGCGGTGCTCGTCGCTGCGGCAGGCAATGCCGGCGCTACGCAACCGGACTTTCCCGCAGCCTATGCGACGACCGCTGGCATCGTCGGCAGCATGATTATCGTCGGCTCTGTCGATCCTTTGAACGTGATCTCCACGTTCTCGAATACGCCCGGTAACGGCGGTTGCGCGACAGTCGGGCGCGCTACGACGTGTTTCAAAGACGTGTTTCTGGTCGCACCGGGCGAGAACATTACTTCGTCGTTCCCCGGCGGCGGATACTACACGGCCTCCGGCACATCGATGGCGACGCCTTATGTTTCGGGCGTTGCCGCGCGGGTGATTTCGGCGGCGCCGTATCTGACGCCAAAGCAAGTCGTCAGCATTTTGTTGAGCACTGCGACGGATTTGGGTGCAGCGGGAACGGACAGCACCTACGGGCGTGGCCTCGTCAACTTGACGGCGGCCCTGGCGCCGGTCGGCGCGAGTTCGATTGCGACATCCGGTTTGACGACTGCCCAGTTCGCGGGAACCGGCGCGATTTCGCAATCCGGGTTGTCCGGTGTGCTTGGGATGGGGTTGCGCGGGTCGCAAGTCGCAAAGGACGCAATGTTCTTCGACGCGTACGGCCGCGACTACCGGACCGATCTGACGGCGTCGATTGCGCCCTCGGCAGTCAGTCTCGAGGGCCTTGTGTCGCAAACCGGGTTGTTCCGAAGCGTCGCGTTCGACGGAAACGGCTATAGCGTGTCGGGCTTCGTCGCGGACAGCGCGCCAAACATGGTCGCAGCCGCGGGCTTTGGAAAAGACGAACCGGCAGAACTCAACGATGTCGTATTGCGTGCGAGTTTGAGCGACGACATGTCGGTGACGGCCGGTCACAACGCTTCGCTTGAGGGGCGCGTGAACGCGTTGGATCTTGCGGCAAGCAGTGCCTATAGCGGCTTGTTCATCTCCGCATCCGCCATGAATTCGCCCTATCTCGGCCTGACCGGCAACGCGACGTTCGCGGCAGGCAGCGTTCGGCTCGGCGACGATTTGACGTTCACCGCCGGTCACGCGCAGTCCGAGCTGGAACAAAATACGTTCGCAGATCGCGATCCGGTGAGAGCAGGCTTGGTACAGGATCTCACCCACATTCGTGCGGCCGAGAACACGGTCGCATCGGCGAGCTGGCGTTTTGCGCCATGGGGTCTCGTCGGTATCAACGCCGCCTACACGAGCGAGGACAACAGCGTGCTCGGCACGCGCGAGCAAGGCGCGTTGGCACTGACGTCGGATGCTGCCACCGCTTCGATCGGGGCTGGCGCGCGTGTCAATCTCGGCGGCAATTGGGTCGTGAATGCTGCGTGGAACCGCGGCGAAACGCACGCCACGCCGCTCGCCAACGCTTTGTTCTACAGCGTCTCTGCGATCACGTCGGAAGCTTATGGCCTTGCGCTGTCGAAACGCGGCGTGTTCGGTGCCGCCGATACACTCGGCTTTGCCGTTTCGCGGCCTTTGCATATCACAAGCGGGTCGGCGGTCATTACGGCATCGACTGGCGTCACGGAAGAGCGCGAGATCGTCTATTCGAGCGAGATCGTTGACTTCGCCAACGTACAGCGGGAAACGGACTACGAACTCGGCTATGGCGCCAAGCTCGGCGATGTCACGACGCTTCAAGTGAGTGCAATCTATCAGCAGGATGCCGGCGGCCAAGCTGGCACCGATGCAGTCGCTGCCTTCGCGAGCATCACGACGACGTGGTAGCAGCGGGGAGGTTACTCCCCCCTGTGCTTCAACTGCTCGCGGGCGGTTTGGATTTCGCGGCGCAGATGGACCGGGTCTCTGACGAGGTTGACGCGGATTTTGCCGGCGCCGGTGCCGTGCACGTAGATCGTGCCGTAGCCGAAGATGCGGCCCAGGATCGACTCTTCGATGTTCACTTCTTCGATTTTGTCGAGGCTGACCTCTTCGGTCTTGATCGAGACCAAACCCGTTTTCTTGACGAAGCGGTCCGTCGTGACGGCGATTTCGAGCGCTATGCCGTGCACGAAGCGATAGACGCCGTAGGCGAACGGAACAGCGGCCAGGAGCAACAAGAAAATCTCCCGCGTTGGAAACTTGGTGACGGTCCCAACAATCAGCACGGCCACAAACGGGCCTGCGAGCAACGCTACGCCGAGCCAGTAGAGCCAATGGTAGCCGGTCGAGAACAAGATGCTCTCGCTCTTGCCCAATGTACGGCTGACGTAGCTCATTTCGTTCCCTTAGGGCGGCCTATTTGCATGCGCGACAAGGTGGTCATAAGCCAGGCGTGCCTGCAAGAGGCCCCGCGTCCGGGTTTGCCTCGGCTTGCCGGATGGCGGCGGCTGCTTTAGAACGCCCCCAATTCCGGCACAAACACTTTGGATTTTTGGGGAACGGCGCTCTCATGGCCTCCTATCAGTACGTCTATGTGATGAAGCAGCTGGGTAAGATTTATCCGGGCGGCAAACAGGTCTTGAAGGACATTTGGTTGTCCTTCCTTCCGGGCGTGAAGATCGGTGTGATCGGTCTGAACGGCGCGGGTAAGTCGACCCTGCTCAAGATCATGGCCGGGCTCGAGAGCGAGTTCACCGGCGAGGCTTGGGCGGCGGAAGGGGCGCGGGTTGGGTTCTTGTCGCAGGAACCGCAGCTCGATCCGACGAAAGACGTCATGGGCAACGTCATGATTGCGGTCGCGCCGAAGAAGGCGGTGGTCGATCGCTACAACGAAATCGCGGCGAACTACACGGACGAGACCGCCGACGAGATGGCCAAGCTTCAGGACACGATCGACGCGCAAGGTCTTTGGGATCTGGAGAGCCAGATCGAGCAAGCGATGGATGCGCTGCGCTGTCCGGCAGGGGACGCCGATGTGTCGAATCTCTCAGGCGGCGAGAAGCGGCGTGTGGCGCTCTGCCGGTTGCTGCTCGAAGCGCCAGACCTGTTGCTGCTGGACGAACCGACGAACCATCTCGACGCGGAGTCGGTGGCGTGGCTCGAGCATCACTTGAAGGAATACAAGGGCACTGTCGTACTGGTGACGCACGATCGCTACTTCCTCGACAATGTGACTGGGTGGATCCTGGAACTCGACCGCGGGCAGGGGATTCCCTACGAGGGCAACTATTCGCGGTGGCTGGAGCAAAAGGAAAAACGTCTGGCCGTCGAGGCGAAGGGCGAGGAGGCACGGCTCAAGACGCTGGTGCGCGAACGCGAGTGGATCGCGGCAAGTCCCAAGGCGCGGCAAGCGAAGTCCAAGGCGCGTATCAGGGCGTACGAGGATTTGTTGGCTCAGGCGGGCAACGCCAAGAGCGGCGATGCGCAGATCATCATTCCGCCCGGGCCGCGTCTCGGCTCGGCGGTGATCGAGGC
>JANNEL010000036.1:0-6849 GCA_031378595.1 Alphaproteobacteria bacterium | reverse complement strand
GCATGACAGCTGACATTGGAATCGCTCTGCACTCTCGCACAAAGATATAGGACAGGGCCGACCTCAGGGCCACTGTCGATCATAGTAGGGACAGCCTTAACGGCCGCACAACGCGCGCCAGTGTGATTACAGATACAGAGGCGGCGCCCGCTTTCAGCAGCGTTTTCGCGCATGCCCCCACGCTCGCGCCAGTGGTCAACACATCGTCAACCAGGACGAGGTTCCGGCCCGCAACCTTTGCCCTGGCGTTTTCCGCAAGCGCGAAGGCGCGTACGACATTCTTGGCGCGTGCGCGAGCGGAGGGCATTTCGCCTTGGCTGGGTGTCGGCTTGGTCCGCAACAAAATCCCAGTGTCGACCGGAACGCGCGCGCGACCGGCCATGGCATGCGCGAGGAGCGCTGCTTGGTTGTAGCGGCGCGCCGCGAGCCTGCGCCAATGCAGCGGAACGGGAATCAAGAGATCGGCATCCGCAAATGCCTCCCGCCCTGCGGTCGCCATCCAGCGTCCGAAGAGCGGTGTCGCTTCCAACTTGTCGGCATGTTTGAAGCCGAGGATCAGGTCCCGGCTGGCGTCGTCATATGCGATTGCCGCGCGCGATTTTGCGAATGGCGGCGGCTGCGCGATGCAGGCGCCGCATTTGATGCCCGCGCCGAGATCATGTGGGAACGGAAGCCCGCATTGCGCACAATGCGGCGCACTCAAGAAACGGAGTTCGCTCCAACACGCGGCACAGACCGATTGCGGTTCGCCGACCGGGACGCGGCACTTCAGGCAAAGCGGCGGCAAAATGAGGTCGAGCGCCACCCGTGCAGCGGCGCGCGTCAACTTGCCGACGCTGAAGGAAGCCAAACCCATCGCGGCAATCATGGCGCGTCTTTGAGGGCTGTGCCAGAGTTCGTGCCGGGCATGAGTGGTGTTCCACAAATATTCGACACGAAATTGCGGCGGCTGCGGCGTGAGCGCGCGGCACGAGGCTTCGATGCCTTTTCGTTCCTCGCTGCGGCGGCGCGCGAGGAAATCGTCGAGCGGTTGGCGGCAATCCATCGGCCGTTCGCGCATACGGTTTGGTACGGTGCCGGAGCGCCAGGTGGTCGCTGGCTTTCGGGGGATAATGCGCTCGGGTTCGTGGCGCCCGGCGGGCTCGTGTTCGACGAGGAGGCGGTGCCGTTCGGCGCGCAGACGCTCGACGGCTACGTCAGCGTTTTGACTTTGCACGCTGCGAACGATTTGCCCGGCGCGCTGGCGCAGATCCGGCGCACGTTGAGGCCAAACGGACTATTTCTAGCCGCGATGCTAGGCGGGCAGACGCTGCACGAGTTGAGGCTCGCGCTGGCGGAGGCCGAAGTCGAGGTCGAGGGTGGCTTGTCGCCGCGTGTGTCGCCCTTCGTCGACGTGCGCGATGCGGGCGCGCTGTTGCAACGGGCGGGCTTTGCGCTTCCCGTTGCCGATGTCGACACGCTGACGGTGCGTTATGAGCACCCGCTCAAACTGCTCGCCGATCTGCGGGGGATGGGCGAGACGAACGTGCTCAATGAGCGGCGGCGGACGTTCTTGAAACGTCGCGTATTGGCGCGGGCCAGTGAGGTTTATGCGGAGACATTTGGCGGTTCCGATGGACGGGTACCGGCAACGTTTGACGTCGTCTATCTGACGGGTTGGGCGAACTAGAGTTCGCTGCGGGCGGCTAGGACATTGCCGAGGAAATCAAATTGAACATCGCTACAGTCGCAGCGGCAACCGAATTGATCGAGGCCAAGATCGCCAAGAAGATGAGCCCGACGATCAAGCCGTACTCAACCGCCGTCGCGCCGCCCGTATCGGCCGCGAATTGCTTCAGCATTCGAGCGAGGGCGCTCATCGACCACCTCGGTTGGGTTCCTTCTTCCGCGAGCGTGCGGCGAGTGCCCTTAACACCAGGTAACAGATTCAATTTTACGGAACGCGGCATTGCGCGTTTCCGGTCAAAGGAGGTCGCGCAGTTGTGCGACGAGCGGCACATCCGCTGGCGGCATTGGGTACGTCCCCATGTCGTTCGGACGCACCCACATTAGGTTTTGCCTCTCCCGCGGGGACACGATGCCTTCCCAGCGGCGGCACAGAAAAAGCGGCATCAGCAGGTGAAAGCTTTCGTAACCATGCGAGGCAAAAGCGAACGGCGCGAGGCAGTCTTCTTTCACTGCGATACCCAGTTCTTCGTCGAGTTCGCGGATCAGTGTCAATTCGGGACGTTCGCCCGGCTCGATCTTGCCGCCGGGAAATTCCCACAAGCCCGCCATCGACTTTCCCTCGGGACGCTGCGCGAGGAGGACCCGGCCGTCAGGGTCGATCAGGGCGCAAGCGGCGACGAGAAGGAGTTTGGTTGATGGCTCCGCACTCAACTGCGGTAGTCGCCGTTGATCGAGATGTAACCGTGAGTGAGGTCGCAGGTCCACACGCCCGACGCCCCTTTGCCGACGCCGACATCGATGTCGATTTCGATCTCCGGGCGTTGCATGTAGCGGCTCATGAGCGCTTCCGAGTAGTTCGGGTCGCGCTGGCCCATAGTTGCGACCTTGTGGCCGCCGAATTTGATCGAGAGCTTGTCGCGGTTCGCGGCTTCGCCGGACTTGCCGACCGCCATGACAACACGGCCCCAGTTCGCGTCGCCGCCTGCAACTGCTGTTTTGACGAGCGGCGAGTTCGCGACGCTGAGCGCAATCTTGCGCGCTGCCGGGTTACTTTCGGCGCCGATGACATTGACGCGCACGAGCTTCGTTGCACCTTCGCCGTCGCGCACGACTTGGGTCGCCAAGTCCTGCAAAAGGCCGTTCAACTTGATACGGAAGTCGTCGAGGCGCTTGTCGTTCGCGCGGATGAGCGGGTTGTGGCGCGCACCCTTGCCGGTCGCGAACAGCAATAGCGCGTCGCTGGTCGAGGTGTCGCTGTCGACCGTGATGGCGTTGAAGCTGGTCTCGACGCCCTGTTGCAGCAGTAATTGCAACACGTCGCCCGGGATCGCAGCATCCGTGAATACGAACGAAAGCATCGTCGCCATATCCGGCGCGATCATGCCGGAGCCTTTGGCGATGCCGTTGATCTTGACGATCTGACCGTCGATCTGAGCGCTCGCCGTCGCCATCTTCGGAAACGTGTCGGTCGTCATGATCGCGCGGGCGGCCTGCTCCCAAGCGGTGGCGCCAGTGTTTTCGTAGATATCGGGCAGAGCGTTCGTCAGGCGCTTTACCGGCAGCGGTTCGCCGATGACACCGGTTGAGGCGATGAAGACTTCTTGGGGCCTGCAGCCCGCGATCGCGGCGGCGGCATCGGCCGTCGCACGCACCGCTTCGACGCCGGCGCGGCCGGTGAAGGCGTTTGCGTTGCCGGAATTGACAATGAGCACCCGGCCCGAGCGCGGCAACAAGGCCGCTCGGCACCAGTCGATCGGTGCGGCCGCCGTTTTCGAGGTCGTGAAGACACCGGCGACCGTCGTGCCCGGCGCCATGACGGCCATCAGAACATCAGTACGACCTTCGTAGCGAATGCCCGCAGACCCCGCGCCAAGGCGCACACCAGAGATCGGCTGCAGCTTCGCCAGCGATTTGGGGGCCAATGGTGAGACGGGGGGCGCGCTCTTGACGGCCTTGGGCGCCGTTTCCGGTGCCGATTTCGCGGTCACCGCAACTTTCGCAGACTTGCCCGCTGGCGGGGCCATTGATTTGATTCCCTCTCGGGCCGCGCAATCGACTTTTGTCACGCGTCCGCGGTTTGTTCAGTAGCGGGCGGCGCAAAACCGGTCAAGAACCGCAGAATTCTGCGATGGACTCCTTCCCCAGTTCGTTTGCATCGGATGGGGCTTTGTCGCCCTCCCGAGGGTTAAGAGTTCGACGATCGGATCACTCTGTCGCATGGCCGCGCTCTCGCGTTTGACCGGCGGTGCAACACCTAGGCCCGCCTGTCCCGTCGTCGCGTTGACAGGGGGGTGGTCCCCCCTTATCTGTCCCAGCGGCTTCGCGCGAAACCCCTGTTTCCGTACGTCTTGGAGGCGAGTCCCGCCATCTCGGCGGTTGTAGCGCCTCGACCTCATTCTTTTCTCTTCAAGGACGGTTTCGAATGCTCGGCTTGTCAACGCTGGCCAAAAGGATTTTCGGCTCCAGCAACGATCGTAGACTCAAGCCCTTTTACGCACGAGTTCCCAGAATCAATGCGCTGGAAGCGGACATCGCGAAGCTCACCGACGAGGGCTTGCGCCAACGCACGGTGACGTTCCGCGAGCAGGTCGCGAACGGGCGGTCGCTCGACGACCTTTTGCCCGATGCGTTTGCGACGGTGCGCGAGGCAGCGAAGCGCACGCTCGGTCAGCGTCACTTCGACGTGCAGCTCATCGGTGGCATGGTGCTGCACGAAGGCGACATCGCCGAAATGAAAACCGGCGAGGGCAAGACGCTCGTCGCGACGCTGCCCGTCTATCTGAACGCGCTATCGAGCAAGGGCGTGCACGTCGTCACCGTGAACGACTACCTGGCCCGTCGCGACGCGGAGTGGATGGGGCAGATCTACAGGTTTCTGGGCCTTAGCGTCGGCTGCATCGTGCACGGTCTGAACGACCCGCAGCGGCGCGACCAATACGCGGCCGACGTGACCTACGGTACGAACAATGAATACGGCTTCGACTATCTGCGCGACAATATGAAGTACACGAAAACGCAGATGGTGCAGCGCGGGCACAATTTCGCGATCGTCGACGAGGTGGACTCGATCTTGGTCGACGAAGCACGCACGCCATTGATCATTTCGGGCCCGACGGAGGACAACTCGCACCTCTACAAGGTGATCGACGCGTTCATGCCGGAGCTTCAGCCCGAATACTACGAACTCGACGAAAAGCAACGCAGCATCACCTTGACCGAAGAAGGCAACGAGGCGGTCGAGAAATGGCTCGCCAAGAACGGTGTTCTAACCGAAGGCAACCTTTACGACATCACGAACGTTTCGCTGGTTCATCACGTGAACCAGGCGTTGCGCGCGCACAAGCTGTTCCAGAAGGACCGCGACTACATCGTCAAAGACAGCAAAGTCATCATCATCGACGAATTCACCGGCCGTATGATGGAGGGCCGGCGATATTCGGAAGGGCTTCACCAAGCGCTGGAAGCGAAAGAGAACGCCGTCATCCAGCCGGAGAACGTCACGCTGGCCTCGATCACGTTCCAGAACTATTTCCGCCTCTATTCGAAGCTTGCCGGCATGACCGGAACGGCTGCGACGGAAGCGAACGAGTTTATGGAAATCTACGACCTCGACGTCTTGGAGATTCCGACGAACGTACCGGTCTCGCGCGTCGACGACGACGACGAAATCTACCGGACGGTCGAGGAGAAGACCGATGCCATCGTAGAGACGATCAAGGAGTGTGTCGCGCGCGGACAGCCGGTATTGGTCGGCACGGTGTCGATCGAGAAATCGGAAACGCTGGCCGCGCATTTGAAAAAGCTCAAGATCAAGCACAACGTTTTGAACGCGCGCTATCACGAGATGGAAGCGCAGATCATCAGTCAAGCCGGCGTGCCGGGCGGGGTCACAATCGCAACGAACATGGCCGGCCGCGGCACCGACATCCAGCTCGGCGGCAACGCGGATATGCGGATCGCGGTCGAGACCGTCGGCATCGAGGACGAGGTGGAGAAAAAGCGCGTCGCCGAAAAGATTCGCGCGGAGATCGCCGAGGCGAAGAAGAAAGTGATCGACGCGGGCGGCCTCTACGTGCTGGGCACCGAGCGGCACGAGAGCCGGCGCATCGACAATCAGTTGCGCGGCCGCTCCGGACGCCAAGGCGACCCCGGGCATTCGAAATTCTATCTGAGCCTGCACGACGATTTGATGCGGATCTTCGGGCAGGACAAGCTCGACGGAATGCTGCAGCGTCTTGGCCTGAAGCAGGGCGAAGCGATCAGCCACGGCATGGTCAACGCCGCCGTTGCGAAGTCTCAACAACGGGTGGAGTCGCGCAACTTCGACATTCGCAAGAACTTGCTGAAGTTCGATAACGTGATGAACGATCAGCGCAAGACGATCTTCGAGCAGCGGCTTGAGTTCATCAGCGCCGACACCGTGCACGATACGATCCTGGCCATGCGCCATCAGCTGATCGAAGACCTGGTCAAGCGGTATATTCCGGAAGGTTCATACGCGGAGCAGTGGAAGCTCGGCGAACTTGACAGTGACGTGAGGGATTATTTCGGCCTCGACCTGTCGATCGACACGTGGGGCAAGCAGGACGGCATCGCGGAAGAAGAGATCATCGAGCGCATCACAAAGGCGGCCGACACGCGGGCCGAGGAACGATTGCGTGGCGCACCGGCGGAGGCCGTGAACCAAATCGAGCGTGCGGTCCTGCTGCAGACGCTCGACCACGAGTGGCGCGAGCACCTGGTCACGCTCGAGCACTTGCGGCATACGATCGGCTTGCGCGGCTATGGGCAGCGCGATCCGTTGAACGAGTACAAGACCGAGGCATTCCTGCTGTTCGAGGCCCTACTGGCGCGGGTGCGCCAGGACGCCACGCGGCAGCTGATGCACGTCCAGATTCAGCTCGAGGCGCCGCAGCTCGACGAACGCGCGCTGCCGCAGATGCAGGCGATGCACATCAACCCGGACACCGGCGAGAACGAGTTCGACGAGCCTGACACCGGGACACGTATGAACACGCCGCGGATTGCGGGCCGGCCTGTGCCCGTCAACCCGAATGACCCGCAAACCTGGGGGAAGGTCTCGCGCAACGCACCCTGCCCGTGCGGTTCAGGCAAGAAGTTCAAACAGAGCCACGGAACGATTTGAGCTAGCGCGGCCTATCGCCTTCCACGGTCACCCGG
>JANNEL010000284.1:0-5540 GCA_031378595.1 Alphaproteobacteria bacterium | reverse complement strand
ATTCTGCGTCGCGTGCGGAGCGATAGTGTTCCTTGTCGCTGCGTGTGACCGTTGTGCGCCGAAGACCGTTTTCGCTGCACAAATCGAGGTGAACGTGGCCGGCGTTGCGGATCGGCTTGCGCACGATGCGTGCCGGTGCGATGCGCCGCGGGGGCTCGCGCGTTAGAATGACATAGCTGAACTTCTCGTCCTCGTACCCGAGGGTGCCAAGCTTCGCATAGCGGTGGCTCGCTGAGCGTGCGACGCGCACTGGCTGATGGCACCAGTCAGTCCCTGTCATGGGACAACGCTCATTGTGAGTGCAGGGAGCTGCCGCGTGTGCACCTGCGGCAAGCGCTTGTGTGCGGGCAGCTTCGCAGACGGCAAAGCCTTTGGGTGTCCCTGGTTCCAAGAGGATCAGTGCTGTTCGGGCCGCGGGCCAAAGGCCTGCAATTGCGGTCGCGCGTTCGGGCCCGGCAAGTTCGTTGAGGGCGTAAGCGGAAATGACGATGTCATGCGGGGCGATCGCCCCGGGGAGCGTCCCGACCCGGAATGAACTGTCGATCCTGAGCGCCGTCGCGAACCGCTCGGCGGTTTGCCGCCAACCCGAATCGCGTTCGACAAATGAAAACTTGGCCGTGGGCAAAATACTGCTTCCCGCCAGCGATGCGGTCCCCGGTCCGGCGCCAACGTCGACCACGGTTCGAACGTTGCCCAGATCGCACACTCTTGCGAGTTCGCCCCATACGGCGCCTGCGCTGGCAAAGGTTGCTGGAAACCTAATGGCCAAGTAGGCCGCGCGCTCGAGGGGAGTTAGCGTGCGCGAAATAGCCCGCCGGCCGCGATAGGCCTCCGACAGAGCGGCCGCGGCGTTTCGAATTGCCGTCGCGTCATGCGGTTCGAGTTCGGCCTCTATGGCTCGCGCAAGCGGTTCGGGTAGGGCTGCGATCATAACGGCGCTTTAACCATGGGACCCTAACGTTGGCGAATGTCCGCCAAACATCCTAGCGGAAAAAATCCTTCAATCGGCGATGCTCGTTTTCAAGAGTTGAAAGCGCTGCTCGCCGACCTCGCACCCGCGTGCCGCGCGTTGGGTGCGCGGCACCTCGCGGTCGAGCTTGCAGCCGAACTCGGCGAGGACGAGCGGCATGTCCTCGAAGGTCTGCTGAAGCATGCCGTCAACGACGCCGAACTTGCAGTGCGGGTTGTGCTTGCGACGGGTCTGCGCCGGTCGCGCCACTTGCCACGCGAGATCGCACTTATTCTCGCGGAAGATACGCTCACCGTCGCGCAACCGATTCTGGAGGAGTCGCCCGCGTTATCGGACGGCGATCTCATCAATATTCTGGCCGAATGCGACGGTCGCAAGCAGGTGTGTATTGCGCGCCGCGTCTCCCAAAGTGCTGCGGTGGCCACTGCGGTTGTTGCCTCTGGAAATGCGGCCGCCGTTGCTGCCCTCATCGAAAATGACGCCGTGCTTGACGAGGCATTGCTGTGCCGGGTTCTTGACCGCTACAGCCGGTTCGAGACTGTGAAGGCCGCGATGGTCATTCGTAGGGACTTGCCGGCGGAAGTCCGCGCGCGCTTGCGGAAGCTCGTGCCGCATGAGCCGTTGCAAGCTTCGGCGGACGACGTCGAAAGCACGCCCCCGCCATCTGGAAGCGTGCGCGTGCAGGTGGCGAAGCTCCATCTCGATGGCCAATTGACGGCATCTGTCGTTCTGCAGGCGCTCGTTGGTGGCGATATCCGGTTCGCGGAAGACGCCATGGCTGAGATCGCGGGCTTGAGCGCGGAGAAAGCCGGCTTCTTGATCCACGATGCAAGTCCGTTTGGGCTCAAAGCCATCTACCGGCAATGTGCCTTTCCGGAGGCACTGTTTCCGGCGTTTCGTGTTGCGATCGACTTGGTGGACGAGCGCGAGTTTGAGGTGGATACGCGCGACGCTGAAGCGTTCGCCGATCTTGTCGTCGAACGCATTCTGGAGAAATACCGGGAGCTTGAGGTCTGCGACCTCGACTATCTGCTTGTAAAACTCGGGCGAGCCAAGGCCGCTTAGCCGGCGGGCTTTGCTTTGTAGTCCGCGATGTCGGCTTCGAGGTCTTCGACCTCTTCGCAGTTCGACGCGCAGATACCCTTTAGCAATGTGAGCTGTTCTTCGGCCTTCGGCAGATTCTTCATCATCAAATAGAGTTCGCCGAGATACTCGTGAGCCCCTTTGTGTCTCGCATCGAGCTTGAGCGCCTTCTCATAGTAGCCGAGTGCTTCGTCGAGCTTGCCCAGTTTGCGGCTCGCGAAGCCCAGATAATTCCAAGCGTCGGCGTCCCGCGGATTGTCGGCGACGACCTTCTGCAAGAGCGGGACTGCTTCCGCGTATTGCTCGCCCTTGATCATGTACTCGGCTTTTTGGAAGTCCGTTTCGCGCGTTTCCTCTTTCTTCGATGACGGGGATGGGCGCGGCACCTCGACGCGCGGGACCGATCCGCCGCCGCCGTTGGCCAATGCATCGGTCGAGACGAAGGTCAAAGCTGCTGCAGCGGCGAGCGAAAGCGCAAAGCGATAGGACTTCATGGGGAACGACCTTTTTTGGGATATTCGAGACTAGCATGCTCCGTTAACGGTCACCCGGCAAGCGCCGCTGCCAGGCGGATTTCCCGCCGAAGTTGACTTGGAAAGGGAGGGGACCCAAGCATGCTCCCATGAGCCAGTCGTCAGTCGATACGCCGAATGCCGGTGCGCGGGGTGCCAAGCGGCGTCTAGAAAGCCGGAGACGGCTGCTCGCGGCGGCACGTAAACTCTTCGTGACACGCGGCTATCATTCCACCCGGCCTCAGGACATCTCGAAGGCCGCGGGTCTTGGCCACGGCACGTTCTATCTGCATTTCAAGGACAAGCGCGAATGCTTCCTCGCGTTTGTGGAAGAGGCGCGTACCGAGATCGACGGCGCGATCATGGTTCGCGCACAGCATGCGAAGAGCCTGTCCGAGTTCGTCGAAGCGGTGCTGACGGCCATTTACGACTTCGCGGAAGAACACGCGGGTGTTTTGGCCACGGCACTTTCCGATGAGGCGATCATCGCTTCGGGAAGCGATGGCGTGGAGGAAGACACCTTGCTGCACCGCTGGGGTGTGGAGTGGGGCGAACTGCTAAAGGCCCAGGCGAAGGAAGGCTTGGTCGCCAAGGACTTCGACTTTCCGTTGCTCGGCCAGGCCATCGTGGGGGCCATCCACCAGGCGTCGAGCTTTAGCTACCGGAGCGGGCGGTCGCGCAACGCGCTTGTCAAGACGCTGACCCAATTCATCGTTCGGGCGCTGTCGCCGCGCAAATAGACTATGGGCGGAAGTGAATTGACTTCGCCCGTCGGCTGACAAATTATCAGTTCAAAATCATTGGGAGGCTGATATGGCGCGTGTCGTCTTTTCTCGTGAAGACCTTATGGCCGAGCATGCTTATGCGAAACCCCAGATCGAGGCGGGCTACCGATTGCACGGTGGGTTCGATGCGAAGGGCACCTACATCTCGCCGCGCACGTTGAACCGCTGGCCGGCGGTCGAGGCGTGGCAGGCGCAGCTGAAGGCGCGCGGGTTTCCGGTCATCGATGCGACGACACAGCTTTTGAAGCGCGCCTCCTATCCGAGTGCAGAGCAGCAGAAGCTGTTGCTCAACAACGGGCTCGGCGAGACGCTGTGGAATTCGCTCACCATCACCGGCATCATCGAGGCACGAGGCCGCGCGCTGTGCGATGCGACGGCGCCGGATTTTCAAGCGATCGTCGAGGAAGACGTTTCGGGCACGTCGATCGGGCATCTGAACAAGGGGCTGCTCTACGCGCACGGGCTCGATGAGGGCGGCAATCCGACAGCCGGCCAAGGCGGGCACGACGCAAGTTGGTTTGCCGCGCGCGATGCGCTGTTCGGCAAGGATGCTTATCCGATCCCGGAAGTGCCGGCGAGCATTGCGCGGCCGGAGATCGGGCGGCTGATGCCGATGCTCGACAAGATCTACGAGGATTGGATCTTGCTGCTCATGAACGTGCTGATGATCGAGGTCCGGGCGGAATCGTTCTTCGCGTTCTGCATCGACCTAATGCGCTCGCCCGACGTATTCCGCGACCGCCGCGCTGCCGCGACGCATGCGGCCGAACTCATCGAACGCATTCGCACGGACGAGGCGATCCACGTCGCTTATCTCGCCACATTCGTGTCGGAGTTGCGCTCGTTCACGATCAAGACGCTGAAAGGCGAGCGCATTAAGGGCTCTCAAATGATCGATCCGATCTGGGAGGGCATGATCCACTGGCATGCGGTGACGCAAGCCGATTTTTCGCGCGAGCAAGGGCGGGCTGCGATCGTCGCGCGGCTCAGCAAGCATACGAGCGGGGCCATGCTGGTCGCGAAGTTCGATGCGTTGGAACAGAAGGCGGTTGCGGCGTGATGAAGGACCTTCGGGACAAAGTCGCGTTCGTGACCGGCGGCGCCAGCGGCCTTGGGCTCGGCATGGCGAAAGCCTTCGGCCGCGAAGGCATGAAGGTGATGCTCGCCGACATCGACCAGGCATCGCTCACGCGCGCAGTGCAGGAACTGCGCGACGTCCAAGTGCGGGCCGAGGGTGTGCTCTGCGACGTCGGTTCGCGTGCGTCGTTGCGCGAGGCGGCGCTGAAGACGATCGCTACGTTCGGCAAGGTGCACGTCGTCTGCAACAACGCGGGCGTCGCCGTGGGCGGGGAAATCGGCACGGTGCCGGAGCGCGACTGGGACTGGGTCATGGACGTGAACCTGATGGGCGTCGTCTATGGCACAGAGGTGTTCGCGCCGTTGATCGAGAGCCACGGCGAAGGCGGGCATTTCGTCAACACCGCGTCGATGGCCGGGATGATCGGGTTTCCGCGGGGCGAGCCCTATTGCGCGACGAAGTTCGCGGTCGTGGCCATGTCGGAAGGCTGGCACGGGCAGTTGGCCGCGAAGAACATCGGCGTGTCGGTGCTGTGCCCCGGCTTTGTGCAGACGCGCATCTACGACAGCTTTCGCAACAAACCGGCGCGCTATGGTGCGGCGGACGCGTCGACGATCGGCATCGGCGATACGATCAGGGACACGCAGGCGATGGTGGAGGCGGGCATGCCGATCGAACCCGTCGGACAACGCGTGGTCGAGGCGATCAAAGACAACGACCTCTACATCTTCACGCATGTCGAGTTCCGCGCGATGGTCGAAGCGCGGTTCGCGGCGATCATGGCCGCCTTCGACAAGAGCGAGAAAAGCAAAGCGCTGTCGGCGCTGAGCAAGCGCGAGATAACGCCTGTGCCGGGACGGGGGTAAGGCCTCTTGCCGAAGGGGCGTCCGCCAGCGAACCGGAACGACAAGCGGCAGCTAAGTTTACTCTGACCCCAATTTATCCCAATTTATCCCGGCGGACCGGAACGATGTGGGAGGGGCGCTACCGCGCAGCGCCGATCGACAGTGACGCTTATTTTCTGAACTGCTGCCGCTACATCGAACTCAACCCGGTGCGGGCGCAGATGGTGGCACATCCGCGCGACTATCCTTGGTCGAGCTATCGCGCCC
>JANNEL010000271.1:0-2291 GCA_031378595.1 Alphaproteobacteria bacterium | reverse complement strand
CCAGTCCTGCCGCGGGCGACGCGGAAGCGGGGCGGCCGACGTAGCGGGCGCGCGCGGTCTTGGCACCGATGCGGTTCAGCACCCATTCGATGTTGGGTTCCATGAAGGTCCAGGCACCCATGTTCTTCGGTTCTTCCTGCGCCCAGACGATGTCGGCTGTCAGGAAGCGGCCGAGTTCGGTGACCATCGAACGTGCGGGGTACGGATAGAACTGTTCGACGCGCAGGAGATAGATGTCGGCGATCCCGCGTTTTTCGCGCTCTTCGAGCAGGTCGTAATAGACTTTTCCGGAGCACAGGATCACGCGGCGGATCTTGTCGTCGGGTGCGAGCTTGATTGCGGACGAGCCTGGGTTTGTTTGCGCATCGTCGTGCAGCAGGCGATGGAACGACGTGCCTTCCGCCATTTCGCTCAAGCTTGAAACGCAGCGCTTGTGACGCAACAGCGACTTCGGCGTCATCAAAATCAGCGGTTTGCGGAAGTTGCGATGGATCTGCCGGCGCAGCGCGTGGAAGTAGTTCGCTGGCGTCGAGATATTGGCGACTTGAATGTTGTCTTCGGCGCAGAGCTGCAAGAAACGTTCGAGGCGCGCGGAGGAATGTTCCGGCCCCTGCCCTTCGTACCCGTGCGGCAAGAGCATCACGAGGCCCGACATGCGCAGCCACTTGCGTTCGCCGGAGACGATGAACTGGTCGATCAGCACCTGCGCACCGTTCACGAAATCGCCGAACTGCGCCTCCCACAAGACGAGCGCCTTCGGTTCGGCGAGCGTGTAGCCGTATTCGAAGCCGAGGGCGGCCGCCTCGGAGAGGAAGGAGTCGATGGCTTCGAATTCGCCTTGGGTTTGCGAGACGTTTTGCAGCGGGTGGTAACGCTCTTCCGTTTCCTGGTCGACGAAGGCCGCATGGCGCTGGCTGAACGTGCCGCGAACCGAGTCTTGCCCCTCAAGCCGGACGTGGAAGCCTTCGTCGAGCAGCGTGCCGAATGCGAGCGCTTCGGCAGTTGACCAATCGATGCCTTGGCCGGTTTCCAGCATCTGCGCTTTTTGCTGCAGCAGGCGTTGGACCGTCTTGTGCAGATTGAAATTGTCGGGCGCGCGGGTCAGCGCTTTGCCGACGCGCTTCAAATTTTCGAGCGGAACCGCCGTGTCGCCGCGGCGCTCTTCGCCTTCGGCTTGGCCGAAACCCGCCCAGGCGCCGTCGAGCCAGTCGGCGCGATTTGCTTTGAAGGTGGCCGCCGCTTCCAGTGCGTTTTGCAGGCGCTGGTCGAACGCTTGGCGCATGGCGTCACGTTCGGCCGGTGTGATTGAGCCTTCGTCGAGGAGGCGCTGTTCGTAGAGTGCGAGGGTCGAGGCATGCGCCTTGATCGCCTTGTACATCAAAGGCTGTGTGAACATCGGCTCATCCGTTTCGTTGTGACCGAAACGGCGGTAGCAGAACATGTCGATGACGACGTCTTTGTGGAATTGCTGGCGGAACTCGGTCGCCACGCGCGCGGTGTAGACGACCGCTTCCGGATCGTCGCCGTTCACGTGGAAGATCGGCGCCTGCACCATCAGCGCCACGTCGGAGGGATAGGGCGACGAGCGCGAATGCATCGGCGCGGTCGTGAAGCCGATCTGATTGTTCACGACGACGTGGATCGTGCCGCCGGCGCGGAAGCCCTTGGTGCCCGACATGGCGAAGCACTCCGCGACGATGCCCTGGCCTGCGAACGCCGCGTCGCCGTGCATGAGGACCGGGATCACGGTCGTGCGGTCGACCTTGTCTTTGAACTGATGCTGTTTGGCGCGCGCTTGGCCCAGAACGACCGGGTTCACCGCTTCCAAGTGTGACGGGTTTGCGGCCAGCGAGAGGTGGACTTTGTTACCGTCGAACTCGCGGTCGGCTGAAGCGCCCAAGTGATACTTCACGTCGCCCGAGCCGCCGACGTCTTCGGGGCTCGACGAGCCGCCTTGGAATTCGTGGAAGATCGCGCGATAGGGTTTTGCCATCACGTTCGCGAGCACGTTGAGGCGCCCGCGATGCGGCATGCCGAACGAGATTTCCTTGGCGCCGAGTTTGCCACCGACCTTGATGATCTGCTCGAGCGCCGGGATCAAGGACTCGGCGCCGTCGAGGCCAAAGCGTTTGGTGCCCACGAACTTGACGGCGCAGAAGCGCTCGAAGCCTTCGCTTTCCATCAGCTTCTGAAGGATCGCCTTTTTGCCATCGAGCGTGAAGGTGATTTCCTTGTCCGCGCCCTCCATCCGCTGCTGCAGCCATGCTTTCTGATCGGGGTCAGAAATGTGC
>JANNEL010000032.1:0-2160 GCA_031378595.1 Alphaproteobacteria bacterium | reverse complement strand
CGCCGGGCGAGGCGCGCGAGGTTGTCCGCGGCTTTGCGCGGGACGGCTACGACTTTATCAAGGTGCGCGACAATCTCGCCGCGCCGGTGTTTCGCGCCGTTATCGAGGCCGCGCGCGCGAACGGGCTTTATGTCGACGGCCATATCTCACAGCGCCAGGGTTTGAGCGTGTTCGACGTCTTGCGCTCCGGTCAACACGCGTTTGCGCATGTCGACGATTTGGCGTTGCAGATGACCGACAAGGCGCGCGATCCCGACCGGTTCGTCGAGCTGTTGCGGGCCTGCGGCTGTTTTATCGAGAGCACGATTGGCGTTGAACGCAACACGCTGGCACAGCTGGACAACTACGACGCCATGATAGCGCGGCCGCAGATGCGGTTCATGCATCCATTGGTGCTGAATGCGTTTTGGCTGAAACCGAACAATCCCTATCTCAAAGAGAAACCGCCGCTCGACTTTCTGCGCGGGCTTTATGCAGATTCGAAATCGTTGTTGAAGACATTGATCGATGGCGGCGTTCATGTCGTTTCTGGGTCGGACGCGCTGAACCCGATGATCCTTCCCGGCGTCAGCTTGCACGATGAGTTCGACAGGATGATCGAGGCCGGCCTGACGCCGTATCAGGCGCTGAAGACGTCGACGGCAAACGCGGCAGCGTATGTGCCGGGTTTTGCGGATGTTGGCGTGCTTCAGGCCGGCCGTGCGGCAAACGCGATGCTCGTGAAGACAAATCCACTGAACGATATTCGCGCGCTTCGCGACCCCGATGCCGTGATGATCAACGGCCACTGGCGCGATCGGGACGAGATGGTGCGCATGCTCGCGGTGGTCGCCGCCGGCTATGGCCGCAAGTGATGTTCCGGATAGGACTTGCCGCCTTCGCGCTGTGCGTTGCGACGCTGGCGAATGCCGGTGATTTCCGCGTTGCGGATGCACGCCTTCGGGCGAGCTATCCGCCGGAGGGGTCCGGCGCTTATGCCATCGTCGCGGTGGGCGACCGGGTCGCGTTTTCCCAAGGTTACGGGCAAGCGAATGTTGAGCTGCATGTTCCGCTTCAAGCCGACAGTGTCGTACGCATCGCCTCGCTCACCAAGCAGTTCACGTCCGTCGCGATCCTGCGGTTGGTCGAGGAGCGCAAACTTTCGTTGGAGGAACCGCTTCGCGACGCCTGGAGGCAGTGTCCCGCTCCGTGGCGCGAGATCAGTTTGCGCCAACTTCTGAGCCATACGTCCGGCATTACCGACGACCTTGCGCCATTGTTGGCGCAGCTGAAGACGGATCTCACGGTCGATCAGTTGCTCGCGATCTATGCCGATCGGCCCTTGCTGACCAAGCCCGGTGCGGCGTGGCGCTACAGCAACGTGAATTACTGGATCCTCGGGAAAGTGATCGAGATCGCAAGCGGTACGCCCTATGCCGATTTCGTCGCGCGCCGTGTTTTGGTTCCGCGGATGAAGCAAACGCGCTACGGCAGCCACGATGACCTGATCGGGGGACGGGCCGCCGGTTACGAAGCGGGCCCGGACGGACAATTGCGCAATGCACGTTATTTCAGCGCAACGCTCGGATTTTCCGCCGGCGGATTTCTGTCGACGCCACGCGATATGGCCGTTTGGTACGCGGCGATGGCGCACGGCGAAATCATCTCTCGCGAATCGATCGCGCTGGCGCTGACTCCGACGCGCACGAATGACGGCAAGGCGACCCATTACGGCCTCGGTTGGTATGTCGAAAATCTCGACGGGGAACCGGTCGCGCATCATGGCGGCAGTACGTTCGGATTTGAAAGCTATGTATTCTGGGCGCCATCGCGCGGCATCTTCGCGGGCGTGTTCAAAAACCGAAGTGATGACCAAGGAGAACCCGTTGAAGACGCGAGGGCCCTTTTGGTGGCAGTACGGGCCCGCTGAGCGGCCGTTAACTGGCGCCGAGGTAGCATCGCGGACCAAATGGGATTTGGAATATGAACGTCAATACAGTGTTGATCGTGGCAGCGGGCGTTGTGGTGGTTGGCCTGCTTGTCGCTTGGAACACGTTCAGGGTTGCGCATGCGGGACCGCACGCCGAATTTTCCGAAGAATGCGAGCAAAGTCTGAATTTGGTTGTGGACTGGGCCATTCGAGAAATGGATAGGGGGCGGCCGGCACGATCACGCAGCGGT
>JANNEL010000240.1:0-10104 GCA_031378595.1 Alphaproteobacteria bacterium | reverse complement strand
ATCGCGAGCGTCTCCAACGCGGCACGCGAGAGGCGCTTTTGTTCGACCGCGTGCTTTTGCAAAATGTGGGCGAGGTCGGGGGCGGTGCGGAAGGCCCACTTGCCCGCGACGCGGACCAAATTCACGCCGCGCTTGCCGTAGGCTTGCGAGAGTTCTTCGAGAAGCGCCGGAACGTCGGAATCCGGCGGCATGCGCTCGACGATCGAGTCTTCGTCCAGCGGCTCGGCGGCGGCGAAGAGGATCGCTTCGACCATGCGCAGATGCATGGCCGCCAGCGGGATCGCGTCGCCGGGAAAGAGGCGCGTGACCGTTCCGTCATTCGCATCCGTGGTTTGTTTGTTCTTCATGTCTTCGTCGGGCTTCATGGCACGCATCGGGGAAGGCGTCATGTCGCAACCTCTTTTTCGGATGGGTCGGGTTCGCGGCGGCGCACGTAGAGCGGTGCGAACGGCGCCATTTGCCGCAGTTCGAGCAAGCCGTCGCGCACCATTTCGAGGCTTGCGGACAGCGTACTCGCGATGCCGGAGCGGCGCGAGCGGCCGGTGTTGAATTCATCGGGGATCAGCGCTTCGATGACCGCCCAATCGATCACAACGCCGAGCATACGTTCCAAGCGATGGCGCGCATCTTCGATTGCGAACACCGGCATGCGCTGGTGCTCGTAGTTCGCGTGCGCGATCTTCTTCACGCGCTGCGTCGAATAGGCTTTCAAGAGATCGACCAGCGTGTCGGCGTATTTCGGCGACTTGATCACGCGAATGCCTTCCGGAGCGCCGCGCAGAAACACGTCGGTGCCGAGCCGGTCGCGCGACATCAGGCGCGTCGCCGCAATGCGGATCGCCTCAAGCCGCTGCAGTTGCAGCGTCAGGCGTTCAGCGAGTTCTTCGGCGGTGGGTTCGCCTTCCTTTTCCGTTTCCGGCAGCAGGAGTTTCGATTTCAGGAACGCGAGCCAGGAGGCCATCACAAGGTAGTCGGCGGCGAGATCGAGGTGCATCTTGCGCGCTTCGGCGACGAAGACGAGGTACTGTTCGGCGAGCGCCAGGATCGAGATTTTGCGCAAGTCGACTTTTTGCGCGCGGGCGAGCGCGAGCAAAACGTCGAGCGGACCTTCGTAACCATCGATGTCGATGATCAAGGCTTCGTCGGGTTTCGGTTCGATCGGCGGGCTGTCGAATTCAAGCGTCATGGTCAGACCTGTGCCAGCGCTTGATCGACGCGCGATTGGGCTTCGGCGATTGCGAAGGGTTTTACGGGCTTCAGAGCACCAAGTGAGCGGTCCGTGCGTTCGAGCGCTTTGCCACTAAGCAGCGGCGTTGCGCCGGCCACTTCGCGCATGTCGTCGATGCCGCCTTTGCAGTGCAAGATCAGGTCGCAACCGGCGGCGACGGCGGCGCGCGTACGGTCGCCGAGCGAGCCTTTCAGTGCGCGCATCGTCAGGTCGTCGGTCATGAGTGCGCCATCGAAGCCGATAAACCCGCGGATGACCTCATCGATCACGCGCTTGCTGGCGGTCGCGGGCGCGGTCGCGTCGATGTCGGTGTAGACAACGTGGGCGGTCATGGCGAGCGGCGCGTGGGCGAGTGCGCGGAACGGGGCAAAGTCGCTGCGCTCAAGCTCTGCGCGGGCCGTGTCAACGACGGGCAGTTCCAGGTGGCTGTCGGCGCGGGCGCGGCCGTGGCCGGGCATGTGTTTGATCACCGGCAGCACGCCGCCGTCCAGCATCCCGTCGATCACGGCTTGGCCGAGGCTTGCCACCACCCACGGGTCGCGGGCGAAGGCGCGGTCGCCGATGATGTCGTGCGAGCCTTCGGTGGGCACGTCTATACAAGGCACGCAATCGACGTTGATGCCGAGGTCGCGCAGTTCCTCAGCCATGACGCGGGCGTTGTCGTAGGCGAGGTCGCGGGCGGCGGCGGGGTTTTGGCGGCTGATGGCGCCGAACGTGGCTGCCGGTGGGCGCTTCTTCCAGTGTTCGCCACGCAGACGTTGAACGCGGCCGCCTTCTTGGTCGATCAGGATTGGCGTGTTGGCGCGGCCGACGCTGTCGCGTAGCGACGCGGTCAGCTTGCGCAGTTGTTCGGGCGAGCCGCAGTTGCGTTGAAACAGGATGAAGCCCCAGGGGTTCGCGTCGCGGAAAAACGCGCGCTCATCCGCAGTCAACTCCTGACCTTCACAGCCGAATATCGCCGCACGCACGGACACTGACCAAACTCCCCATCGGACGTGGGGGAATCCCCTCCCCCACGCGCGCCCCCGCGCTTAGATCACTTGGCGGCGATGATGCAAGCCTGGCCAGCGGTCGTCAGCTGTTGGCAGGCCGTCTGGGCCTCGGCTTTGTCCGAAAATCCGCCAACGCGCAGGCGATACCAGGTGCCTTTGCCAGGGATCTCCGCCTTGTTGAACTTAGGCGAATGATCGGCGAGCAGGTCTTGGTTTGCGGACTTGATCTTCGACCAGGCCGACGCTGCGAGTTCGGCGTTCGGGAACGAACCCAGCTGAATCATGACGCCAGACGGTGCGGGCGTCGCGGCCGGAACTTCGGTCGTGTCGGCGGGCGGCGGTGCGATCTCAACCGGTGCCGGCTTCGCTGCAACGGGCTTTGCCGGGGCGATGACTTCCTTCGCCGGGACGGGCTTTGAGGGTGCGAGCGCGGTCTGTACGGGCTTCGCCGGCCCACGCGGCGGCAACGATGCAGTGATGTCTTCGCTCGTCTGCGGTGCGCCGCTGATCGAGCCGACGTGCGTATCCATGCCCGGATCGACGGGCGCGTCGAAGTCAGTTGCTTTGATACCGAACTTGCCGCCGGTGCCTTCGGTTGCTGTGGGCGGTGCGACGGCGAGATCTTGCGGCGACGGCGTCGTCTTCGGTTGCTCCGGCTTCGGCAGCATATTGACCTGATCGTTCTCAGGATCGGAGCTCATCAAACGGTCGTAGCTTTTCGCCGGTGCCGGATCGATCGCTGGCGACGCGGTTGCCGGATCGGGAACGATGCGCGTCGGCCCTGCATCGGCGGTCAATATCGGCAGACCGTTCTGGCCTTGCTTCACGCCTTGATTATAGGCGACCCACACGACGCCCGCGAAAGCCGCCAGCACGACAATGCCGAGCAACACAACGAGCGGACGCGAGCGCGGACGTTCCGGCTCAAGGTCAGTGTCGTAGAGGAGCGCGTCATCATACGGCGGCTCATACAAATTGCGGTCAGGATTGACCATGGCTGTTATTCCCCTCAACACGACAAAATAGCGGTGGATAGACGAATCGTGGTGTGCCCGCGCCAAGATACACCGACATCCCACTGATCCTTGAAGCGATTTCTCATTGGATGTCGCCTTCAATCGCGAACAGACGACGATGCTCTTCTAATGCGAAACGGTCCGTCATTCCGGCGATGTAGTCGGAGACGACTCGCGCCGTGCGTCCGGTTGTTGCACCGTCGCAAAGTGCGTTCCACTGCGTCGGCATGACGCCCGGTTCACTCAAGAACAACGCGAAGAGATCGGCCACTACACGCTTGGCCTTCGACATCATGCGCGTGACCTTAAAGTGGCGGTACATGTTCTTGAAAAGGAAGGCTTTCAGCGCCTTATCGTTCGCGCTCATTGCGTCCCCGAATGCGACAATCTGTTGCCCGCAGGCGCGTACATCCTCTGCGCTCTGCACCTTCAGCTTGTTTATGCGACGCTGCGTCTCGGCAAGTGCGTCGTCGATCATCGTGCTGATGAGACGGCGTATCGCTTCATGAATGAGGCGCGAGCGATCGAGCCGCGGATAGCGCTCCATCACGCCCGTGAAAATGCCACCCACAAGTGGCAGCGATACCACTTCCTCGATAGTGAACAGCGCGGCTCGTAATCCGTCATCGATGTCGTGGTTGTTGTAGGCGATGTCGTCTGCAAGTGCCGCGACTTGCGCTTCGGCGCTCGCGAACGAATCCAAACGCAGATCGAATGTCGAGTTGAACTCCGCGATCGCTTGCGGGATCGGTTTGTTCTTCGAGGCAGCACCCGTCAGCGGTCCGTTGTGTTTGACGATGCCTTCGAGCGCTTCCCACGTGAGGTTCAGGCCGTCGAATTCCGCGTAGCGTTGCTCGAGTTTCGTGACGAGGCGAAGCGCGTGGGCGTTGTGATCGAAGCCGCCGTACGGCTCCATCGCGGCGGCCAAGGCGTCTTCGCCGGCGTGACCGAACGGCGTGTGGCCCAGATCGTGCGCGAGCGCGAGTGCCTCTGCCAGATCGTCGTCGAGGCGCAGCACGCGTGCGATCGAGCGCGCGATTTGGGCCACTTCCAGCGAGTGTGTGAGACGTGTGCGGTAGTAATCGCCCTCGTGGTACACGAAGACCTGCGTCTTGTGCTTCATGCGGCGAAACGCGCCCGAATGGATAATGCGGTCGCGGTCGCGCATATAGGGCGTGCGGGTCGGGCTTTCGGCTTCGGCAAATTGGCGACCGCGGCTCGCCTCCGCCCGGGAGGCGAGTGGGCTCAGATCAGCGTGACCTCGAAAACCGCTCAATTGAAGCACCTTTCGCGGCGGGTTCGGCCGGCCCTTCTTGGGCCTTGGACGCGAGCGCCCGCGCGCACATATACTAGTAGTGCTACGATCTGCCTGTTTAGCGGGCGTCAGGTTAACCGGAAGTTACCAATGCAAACAGCAACCGAAGTTCGCGTGAGTGCCAGTGCCGCGAAGCGCATCGCCGCTTTGGCGGCTGCAGAGGGACCCGGCGCGATGTTTCGCATCGCCGTCAATGGCGGCGGCTGCTCCGGTTTTCAGTACGAGTTCTCGTTCGACGGCACACGCGCCGACGACGACGTCTTGATCGAACGCGACGGCGCGCGGGTGCTGATCGACCAGGCGTCGCTAGAATTCTTGGGCGGGTCAGAGGTCGACTTCATCGAAGGGCTGATGGGTTCGCATTTCGAGATCAAGAACCCGAACGCGAAATCGTCGTGCGGCTGCGGGACGAGCTTTTCGGTTTAGCGTTGGGTCTCCCGACGCACGCGCTGCTATTTGGGATCCGCCGGCAACTTGTCCTGCTGCTCCATGTACTGAATTAGGGCCGACGTGTCCTCCTCGCTGAGGCCTAGGTTGGGCATCGGCAGGTTGCGGTAGCGCGACATCAACTCGAGTGCGACGGGGTCTTTTTCCGCAATCATCTTGTCCGGTTCCTTGAGCCAGCGCGCGAGCCAATCGTGCGGGCGCGCAGCGGCGACGCCGCGCAGGTCTGGGCCAAGCCTGTCACCGCCGCCGAACACGTGGCACGAGGCGCAGCGCGTGCGGAACAGAAACTGCCCGTTCGAGACGTTCTTTATTTCGCCGGCCGTTTCGTAGGCGGCCAAGTCGCCGACCGGGCTGCCCGCGTGATTGTGCAGCGTGCTGGTCAGCAGGTTGGCCAGGATCGTCGGGTCGTCATAGGGTGTGCGCTTGATCCAGTGCGACGTTTTTTCGTTGCCGAGCACAAGTCGCGTGTCGTGATCGCGGATTTTTTTTGGATCGGCGATGCGAAGGCCAAGCTTGCGCTGGATGAGGACGATGTCTTCGCGTTTGCCCGTGAGAAACGTCCAACCGGGGCCGACATCGAACGTGCGCATGTAGCGCCGCAGCGCCTCAGGCGTGTCCTTCCCGGGGTCGATGGAAATCGAATACATGAAGACGTCCTTGCCGACCCGGTCGCCGAGCAGGGTGTGCACCTGGCGGAGATGGGCCGTGTCGAGCGGGCAGACGTCACCGCAGTTCGTGTAAATGAAGTTGATCGCTACGACCTTGCCGCGGATGACGTCGTCGTAGAAGCGAACCTTCTTGCCGTCATGCCTCGTCAGTTCCACGTTCGGGAAGTAGTTGCCGTGCCAGCCGTGCTCGACCGTTGCCGGCGCCGCGCTTACTATCTTCGCCACGCCGGACAGCGCTAACACGAGCAGCACGAGGCGCAGTGTCCGCATCGTATCTCACAGGCTCCTGTGGGCTCGCCGGCAGCTCACGCGAAAGGGTGCCCGCCTACTTTGCATCCGCGCGGCGTTTGTCTTCCGCCTTCAGATAGTCGATCAGCGCCTCAGCGTCATCGTCGTTTAGACTCAGGTTCGGCATCGGCAGATTGCGAAAGCGCTTCGTCAACGCGACCGCGACGGGATCTTTTTCCTTGAGCATCTTGTCCGGCTCCTTGATCCAACGGAGCAGCCACGCCTTCGGACGCGAGGTCGCGACGCCGGCGAGATCGGGGCCCAAGCGGTCGCCGCCGCCGATCGTGTGGCAGGAGTCGCAGCGCGTGCGGTAGAGGTAGTTGCCGCGCGTGCCGGCGGTTACTTGCACGGCCTTGTCGTAGGATAGACCTGAGTCGTTGTTGCTGCTCGCAAAGTTCGTCAGGGATTCGCCGAGTAGGTCCGCCAGAATCTTGGGATCGTCGTAGGGAGTCCGTTTGACCCAGCTGCCATTCGGTTCGTTGCCCATGATGAGACGCGTATCGTGCTCTTTGAGCTTGCCGGGGGTGTTGGGTCTGATGCCCAAGCGCTTTTGCAGGAGTTCGATGTCCTTTCGCTTGCCCGTAAGAAACGTCCAGCCGGGTCCAATGTCGAAACTGTGCATGTAGCGCTTCAGAGCCTTGGGCGTATCGCGCTCTGGGTCGATCGAGATCGAGTACATGAATATGTCTTTGCCGACGCGGCCGTCTAAGCGCGTGTACACTTGGCGCAGCTGTGCCGTGTCGAGCGGGCAGATGTCGCCGCAGCTCGTGTAGATGAAGTTGATCGAAACCGTCTTGCCGCGCAGAAGGTCGTCGTAGAATTTTACCTTCTTCCCGTCTTGCGTCGTCAGAACGACGTTCGGGAAGTAGTTGCCGTGCCAACCGCCCTCAGCGCCTGCCGCCGAGACTTCGGTGGCAAGCCATGCTGTGAGGAGGACTAGAGCGGCGAACCAGGTTGCCGCTCGTTTCATGGTGCTCCTGCGGGGGGCGGCGCGCCGTTGACCGCGGTTTCGAGGTCGTAGGTGTCCTCATACTCCACACCCGCCCACGTGGCCTTGGGCGACGGGATGGCGATGGTCTGCCCCGGATTGCGAATGTCCCAACGCAACAGCATCGCGTGATCCTCGTGCTGCGTGTTGTGACAATGCTCCATGAACGTGCCCATGAACTCGCGGAAGCGTAGCGCGATGTCGACCGTACCGCTGTTATCCGGTCCTGGCCCAATCCGATAAACGTCTTTGCGCGCCCACTTCTCCCAAACCGGCGGCGGCAGGCCGTTGCGGGCGAGAATGATGCCTTCCTCGAAGTGGATGTGCACCGGATGCGACCAGCCATCGTCGGCACCGGCACCGCCGTCGCCGTTACGAAGATGCCAAATCTCCAACGTGTCTTTCGTCGGTGCAGCCGACACGCGCTTCGAGTCCATGTTGAAGCCCGGGCCGCCGTCGGTCTTGATCGTCCAAGGATTTTCGTCGCTCGTGCCGCCGCTACGGCCGAATTCGAACGTATGGTGACGAGCGGCTGCCATTTCGGCCGCGGTCGCGCGCGGAAGCGGAATCATCTGCTTCTTGCCTTCGACGTAGTCGGCCGGGTTCATACTCTGGTCCGACGTACCTGCCGCCAATGCGACGACGCGGAACTCCATGATCGCGCCAACCGCAGGGTCGCCCGTGTAACGGCCGGCCACGACGTCCGCGATCGGGATCGCGCCAGTCGGCTTGCGGCCGTTTTTGTGCTCCATCAAGTTGTACACATAAAGCTTTGTTCCGACCGGGACTTGCTTGAAGTCCACGACGATGTCGTAGCGCTCGGCGATGCCTTGTTCCGGCAGATCTTGCGATTGCGCGTTCGGGAAGGCGACCGCGTGTTCCATGATGTTGCCGTCGTTGCCGACCATATAGAACGGCACGCGCTGTCCGGTCGCTGTCGCGATCGTGAGTTTGAAGAAGCGCGAAACGCTGGCGTTCAAGATGCGGAAGCGATAACGCCGCGCGCGGACGTTCATGAAGGGTTTGTACTGCCAGTTCACCGTCATCCGATCGCCAAGGAAGCCATCGGTGTTGAAGATGTTGAAGAACAACTGGCCGCTCTGATCCCACGCCTTGTCGGCGATCGCCAGGTTGACGTCGTAATCGCGGTTGCCCCAATCGAGCGCCGTACCGGACGGCAGGCACAAATTGACGTTCACCGGATTCTGATAGTTGCAGCGCCAACCTTCGCGGCCGCGATCGACGGCGCTGTAAAGGTTCGCCATTGCGGCGTTGCCCTTGTAGACGTTCTGCGCCGTGTAATCGAGCATGTGGTCGTGGAACCAGTGCGTGCTCATCGTTTCGCGCCAGTCGCCGCGAATGAGCGTCGTGCCGCCGGCGCCGTTCGGCGTGCCCGCGTGGGGATCCGTGGCGCCGGTGTTGATCGTGTCGTAACCGGCCAACACCATCGGCCAGCGATAGTCGTAGTACTCACCCGGGAAGAAGTACGCCGACGTGTAACCGTCGCTTTCGGCCGGATGGTGACCGTTATGATAGTGCGTTGTGATCGTATGGCGGCCGAAACCCATGTTCGCGCCTTGATCGATCGGCAGTGCGTTGAAGTGACGGAACAGAACCGATTCGCCGTAACGCGCCATCAACAGCTTGGGCGGCAGCGTGCCGTCGAACGTCCAGACCGAATTCGGATCCTGCACCGGCATCTTCGGGTGAAAGCGCGGCATCGTGTACTTGGTCGTGCCGCCACGATAGTAGAGGCCGCCGATTTTGAATTCACCGACGGCATAGCCGTGGCGCTGTTTCGTGTCGCGCAGGCCGCCGTTGCTGCGGGCGCCGGCTTGAGCACTTTGGAAATAGACCGACGGTTTGAACTCGCCCCACCGCTGATGCGCGAACCACTCGCCGCTCGGCCGGCCTTCGGCCACGCTCGCGACGAGCGTCTTGCTTGCGGGTACGTAGACGCAGTCATTGATCTTCGTGTGCCAGGGGTTCAGCCCTCCGACGTTCGCGTTGCGCCCAGGCAGCGGGTAAATCGTCTGCTTCAAGAACGTGTCGAGCGAAGCGCCGGTCGGGCCGCTGGTGCAGGACTGCACGGGGGGAAGCGCAGTGCAGCCAACGCAGTCCGTTGTCGGAACGGGCGTCGTGCCGAACTCTTCAAAGAGTTGCAGTTCTTGAGACCACGGAAGCGCGCCGAAGACCGGGCTTGGCGACGCTCCGGTCGGGATATCGAACGGACTCGCTGCAAATGCTGTTGAAGACAACAGCATTGTAATCGTCACGGCGCAGGCCGCCTTGGTTGCACAACCCATGGTGGTGATTCTCATCGTCCCTTGTCCCCGAAAGCCGAATTATCAGTTTCCGGTTTGTAACCTGATTGTAAGGAATAAAATCGGGAGTGCGAAATTGCCCGGCATCTCCAGGAAATTTGGAGACGGCTCGTTGCGTATTAGACACAGTGAACAAAGTTTAAGAATAGGCGCCTTGGTTGTATGCCGGGCGATGGTGTTCGCACCCCAGGCGAACAGGCCTTCATGTAGAGTTCGCCAGTCAAGTTTATACTGTCGTTTCTACAGTAACACTGTAATTACTGAATGCATACGCCCTCTTCTCTTCAATAGTACCATGTATTTCCACGTACTACTTATTTGTATTATTGAACTCGCGTATGATGAACGCTTTACCAAGTAGAAAAAGATATGGATAAGCTCGAAAGTGGTAGCCCGTTTATCCTTTTGGATAGTGTCGGCTGACCTCGTAATTTGCGATCCCCTTGGCAGCGAACTTGCTTGATGCGAAGCGCTGGGCGCGTACTCGGCACAATTTACCAACAGAATATGAGGTCCTTTGTCGCATCCGTGCGATGGAATAATCTGGAAGTTATTCGCCTGACATCGCACTGTAATGAGGGGGTTATCGCACTGTTATGAAGCGAAGCGTCGCGTTTTTTGGGGGAAATCGGCCTTTTTCTGCGCTTTCGTGGCAAGGGTTGGATTGTCGCCTGCGTCAGGGTCGATCGTCAGTGCGGCAGTTTTGCATCGGCAGTGTTGCTTTGGAAGTTAGGGTTTCTGGGGGGCAGAGGGATGAATGTCGCAGGGTTTGAGTGGCAAGCGCCACAACCCGAAGGCGAAGCGGTGTGTAGCGATACGGCACGCGCCAGCGAAGTAT
>JANNEL010000221.1:0-1546 GCA_031378595.1 Alphaproteobacteria bacterium | reverse complement strand
TCCTCTGCGCCAAGCAAATGGCGCAATGCATCGACCATTGGCTCAAGTTCCAATTTTTGGCGCATTTCTGCCTCCCAAGGGACTCGTACTATACAACGGTCATTGGTGAAGAAAGTTGCAAAATCGCATTTCGATGGGCACGAAAGTGACATCCACAGACGAATTTTCGTCAAGAGTGCGCCCCCCGCAGTTAATTGCGAGTTGCCTCGGTGGCAAGGTTTTCTGTCTCCGAGCGATTAGGCCTCTCCCGCATAAGCCCGCTCGAACAGTTGCTGGACGTGTTCGACGGTCGCCGCGTGTTCGGGGTGGTGGCGGATGTTGTAGGCTTGGGTTGCCATCAACTTTGCCGCTTCGCGGCGGGCTTCGTCGGGGGAGATGGAGAAGCCTTGGGCGCGGCCGATCTTGAGGCTGTCTTCGGTCATCATCGAGCCGACCTTGGCGAAGGCGCGTACGAGTTCGGGGTTGTTGCCGATGCCGCTTTCGTTCAGGAACGCGATCAAGGGCTCACCGCCGAAGTAGCGTGCGGCGCGCGCGGCTTGGGCGAGCTTCGTGTCGTAGCTCGGGCCCCACTCTTGCTTCAGTTGGCTGGCCGATTGCGTTTCGTCGTCGAGTCGGCCTTTCAGCGACAATTGGAACGCTTGCGATTGGTGGCCGGCATAGAAGTCGAGCAGGCCCTGCACCTGTTGCGGGGTGAGGCCCAGCTTGTGGGCGATGGGCAGCGCCGCCTTCTCGAACGCTTCGTCGTAGGCGACGCCTTGCGGCAGGTCGGGGCGGCGCAGCTCATAGCCGTCGGGCGAGCGCGGGATGCCGAGTTTCGCGCGCGCGGTTTCGTCCCACACGCCGTCCTTGGGTGCGGGGATCTTGTCGGCCCCGATCGCGCGTTGCGCGTGCGCGTAAGCTTGCACGACGTCGGCCGGGGATTTGTAGCCCTTCGTTTCGACGAGTTGCTTCAGTTCCGGCGTGAGCGTCGCGGTCCACTCCGCGTCCGGCGTGGGGACATCGAGGATCGTCGTTTGGTTGGCGGTCGGTGCGTCAGTCATTCAGGTTTGCTCCATCGGCGATGGTGACGAAGTCGGTGGGTTTCAGGCCGCACATGCGGGTCACGTGCAGCCAGACGCGGCGCTTGCCCTCCTCGACGCCGCGGTCGAACTCGGTGGCGCCCGAGAGCGGTGCGGCTGCGTTGCAGAACATCGCGAGGTCGCGCACGAGCAGATCGCGGCCTTGCAGCGCGTTGCGGTATTCGTCGGCGACGTGCGCCGCGCGTTTGCGTCCCCACAGCGCAAGGACGATTTCGGGTAGGGTTTGCATGGGTTCCTTGGACGGTTGACGCGCTGCCCGTGGCCCCCCTATTCGAAGCGCAGCACAGCGAGGCGGTGATGGTTCAGCGGATTTCCTCAGACTCGCCGTTCGAGAACGACATGGCGTATTCGAGCGCGGTCGTGGACGGCGATTGGATCTTCGTGTCGGACACCACAGGCTTGGACGGCAAGGCGATGACGATTTCGGACGATGTTGCGGAGCAGGCGGACGCGTGCTTCCAGACAAT
>JANNEL010000175.1:0-3344 GCA_031378595.1 Alphaproteobacteria bacterium | reverse complement strand
TTCTGGTTCCTGCGGGATTTGGAATGATGATGATGGGCATTTCGACGAACACGCTTGTGCAGGGATCCGTCGACGACGCGATGCGAGGCCGTGTCATGGCCTATTACGTGATGTCGTTCATCGGGATGGTGCCGCTGAGCGCGCTTGGCGCGGGGTGGCTGTCGCATCAGATCGGCGCGCCGATGACGCTGGCGCTTGGCGGCGTGCTCACCGTCGTCGCAGCAGGGGTTGCCTACTGGCGAAGATAGGTGGAGGGGCTTCTGTTGCCCGGCGCCCCTCCGAGCCGCGCTTACCTATTAGGCAGCGAGGGCCATTTCATTGTCGTTGGCACCTATACAGACAGCCCGATAACGGTGAGCCTTGCCGAGCAAAAGCAACGTCTTTACGCGTTCGTCGATCCTAGTTCGCCCCCACAGCTGGACAGCTTGACCCTGTCCAGGTGGTGGAGGCGCCGGGTACCGCCCCCGGGTCCGATCCGATTATTACATGCGCGTTTATCGCCATAGCCGGCGAACCGGCAGGATCAATATAGGGTGCCAGGGTAAAGAAAAGAAGGCTGTTCCCATTGGGGAAAGCCCGGTTTTGCGCCTATGTGAATGCTGGCTGCGGTCGATAGAATGCGAGCGAACCGACGAGGGTTTTCATGCGCCAGTATCACGAATTGATGGAGCACGTGCTGCGCCACGGCGTGAAGAAGCAGGACCGAACCGGTACGGGCACGCTCTCGATCTTTGGGTATCAGATGCGGTTCGATCTCGACGACGGGTTCCCGTTGTTGACGACGAAGAAGCTGCATCTGAAGTCGATCGTGCACGAGCTCCTGTGGTTCCTGAAGGGCGATACGAACGTGCGCGCCTTGCAGGAGAACGGCGTCCGCATTTGGGACGAGTGGGCGGACGCTAACGGTGACTTGGGCCCGGTCTATGGTGCGCAGTGGCGGTCGTGGCCGGCGCGCGACGGGGGCACCATCGACCAGATCGCGAACCTGATTGAGCAGATCAAGAAGAACCCGGACTCGCGGCGGTTGATTGTCACCGCTTGGAACCCGGCCGATGTCGACAAAATGGCGCTGCCGCCATGCCACTGTCTGTTCCAGTTCTACGTCGCGAACGGGCGCATCTCGTGCCAGCTCTATCAGCGGTCGGCCGACATCTTCCTTGGCGTGCCGTTCAACATCGCGTCGTATGCGCTGTTGCTTATGATGGTGGCGCAAGTCACCGGCTTGAAGGCGGGCGAGTTCGTGCATTCGTTCGGCGACGCGCATCTCTACTCGAACCATATTGAGCAGGCGGAGCTGCAGCTTTCGCGCGCGCCGCTCGCGTTGCCCACGATGCACATCAACGCAAACGTCAAAGACATCTTCGGTTTCAAGTACGAAGACTTCCGTCTAGAGGGGTATGAGGCGCACCCGCATATCGCTGCGCCGGTGGCCGTGTGAGCGGGTTGCGGATTCGTCCCGCCACCAAGGCGGACGGCGCCCTTGTCTATTCGTTCGTTCGCGATCTTGCCGAGTACGAGCGGCTGCTGGACGATGTTGCCGCGACGCAGGCCGATATCGAGAGCGCGCTATTCGGGCCTAACCCGCGCGTGTTCTGCGATATCGGAGAGTGGGACGGCGCCGCGGCGGGGTTTGCGCTTTGGTTCTACAATTTCTCGACGTTTCGCGGGCGGCACGGGATCTTTCTCGAGGATTTATTCGTGCGGCCCGCATTTCGCGGCAAGGGGATCGGGAAGGCGCTGCTGGTGAATCTAGCGAAGCGCGCGGTCGCCGAGAACTGTGCACGGGTCGAGTGGTCGGTGCTCGATTGGAATGAGCCGTCGATCAAGTTCTATGAGTCGTTGGGCGCCATCCCAATGGAGGAATGGTCGATCTTCCGGCTGACGGGCGATGCGTTGCGAAAGCTCGGCGCATGAGGGAACCGATTGTCGCGCTGATCGTCGCGGTTGCCGAGAACGGCGTTATCGGCCGCGACGGAAAACTGCCGTGGCGGATTCCGGAGGACATGAAGTGGTTCAAGGCCCGCACCGAAGGGCGGCCGATGATCATGGGCCGCAAGACCTGGGACAGTCTTCCGAAGCGGCCGCTGCCCGGGCGGACGAATATCGTGATTACGCGCGATGCGTCGTACAAAGCAGATGGTGCTGTCGTCGTCACGTCGCTTGCCGCCGCGCTTGACGTCGCCGTTGGCGAGGCGCCTGAGGAAATCATGGTGATCGGCGGGGCGGAGATTTATCGGGCCGCGATGCCGTTCGTACGTCGCATTTATCTCACCAGCGTGCACGGCGAGATTGAAGGCGACACCTACTTTTCCGCACTCGATCGCGGCGATTGGCACGAGACGATTGTCGGCGTTTATCCCTCGTCAGAGACACGGCCGGTCGGCTACAGTTTTATCATTCTGGACAAGAAATAAGAGGAAGCGCGCCCCATGTCCGTTCGTGAGATCGCCGGTGGATTGAAGTTTCCCGAAGGTCCGATTGCGATGCCGGATGGCAGCGTCGTGTTGGTCGAGATCGCGCGCGGGACGCTCACCCGCGTTTGGAACGGGAAGACCGAAGTGATCGCCACACTCGGCGGCGGACCGAATGGTGCGGCCTTGGGGCCGGATGGCGCGGTCTATGTGACGAACAACGGCGGGTTCGAGTGGCACGATCGCGGTGGACTTTTGTTTCCGGGTGACCGGCCGCATGACTATGAGGCCGGTCGCGTTGAGCGCGTTGACCTGAAGACCGGCAAGGTCGAGCGGCTTTATGATACGTGCAACGGCCTTCGGCTCAACGGGCCCAACGATCTCGTGTTCGACAGCCAAGGCGGTTTCTATTTCACCGATCTGGGCAAGGGCTACGGGCGGCTGCACGATCGCGGCGCCGTCTACTACGCGACGCCGGACGGCAAGCGCATCAAGGAGATCGTGTTTCCGATCGACATGCCGAACGGTTGCGGGTTGTCGCCGGACGGGAAGACGCTCTACGTCGCGCAAACGATGGCGGGGCGGCTGATGAAATTCGACATCAAGGCACCGGGCGAACTTGGGGCCGCGACAGGGCCGTTGCAGGGCGAACTCGTGTGCGGCTTGCCGGGGTTGCAGCTGTTCGATTCTTTGGCAGTCGAAGCGAGCGGGCGCGTGTGCGTGGCAACGATCGCGTTGCCGACGGGTAGCATTTCTTCGATCGCGCCGGACGGAAACTACGAGCAGGTGCAGTTCATGGATCCGCTGGTGACGAACATTTGCTTCGGCGGCAAAGATATGAAGGCCGCGTATGTTTGTCTGTCGGCGACGGGAAAGCTCGTCGAGACGACGTGGGCGCGGCCGGGATTGAAGCTCAACTATTCCGGTTGGTGA
>JANNEL010000137.1:0-2485 GCA_031378595.1 Alphaproteobacteria bacterium | reverse complement strand
CACGCACAAGTTTGCCCTTGGTGCTCATGGTGCCGGAGTTTTGGTCTGTTGCGAAAACCGGCACGCGGCCCTTGAAATTGGCCTGAATCAGCTCGAACAGCGTGCGCGCGCGACCAAGCGAGACTGCCCTTTCTCGTGATCGAGCCAAGGGACTTCGCCGCACCGATCGTCGGGCTCCCCAAAATCCCTGCTCAGATGGCGCAATCGCCGTCGACTGCAGCGTTGCAACTCGCGGAAGTCCAAGGAACCGGTTTGCCGGTTGATCTTGAGCCAGTCGAAGCACGCCTGCGCGCTAAAGTTCCTGCTGAAATTTTCCCGTACTTCGATCTCTATCTCTACGTCAGCAAGTCAACGACCGACAAAGGCCCGTGGGCGCAACGTATGTTTGTCTTGGCGAAACAGCCGGACCAGCAGTTCAAACTGCTGCATATGTGGCTCGTTTCGACGGGCAGGGAAGAACAGATGGTCGCGCCTTCGGGTCGCGAACTTGGCACCCACACGCCTGACGGCATGTTCAAACTCGATCGCGGCCGTTTCTACAAGGATTACACGTCGCGCCAATGGCAATCGCCGATGCCGAACGCGATGTTCTTCGACTGGCAAACGGAAGGCCGGCCATCGGGCCTCGCAATCCACGGCAGCGACGCGAACGGTGAGAAAGCATTAGGAAGCCGCGCCTCGCACGGCTGCATCCGTCTTTCGGCGGAAAACGCGCGCACGCTGTTCGAGCTGATTCAGGCCAATTACAAGGGCCGCGTGCCGGTTTTCGCAACAGACCAAAACTCCGGCACCATGAGCACCAAGGGCAAACTTGTGCGTGACGCACAGGGCCGCGTTGCGATGCGCAACGGCTACAAAGTGCTTGTTTACATCGAAGATTTCGGCGGGCCGTCCGTCGATACGGTGGCAGCGCTCTACTGACCGCGCTGAACTGAGCATGCGTAGAGCGCCACTGCCGCGGCGTTCGAGACGTTTAAGCTCGGCATCTCTGGCCGCGTCGGCAGCCGCACGACCACGTCGCATTTTTCGCGCGTAAGGCGCCGCAAGCCTTCGCCTTCGGCGCCTAGCACGAGCACCACATCACGGCTGAGGTCGACGTCCTCGATCGGCTCCGCAGCTTCATCCGCCAACGCAACCCGCAAGAAGCCAAGCTCGCCAAGCTCGTCCAGTGCTCGCGCGATGTTGACCACGCGCACGACCGGCACGAGTTCGAGCGCGCCGCTCGCTGCCTTCGCGAGTACGCCACTTTCGGGCGGGGAATTGCGGTCTTGCACGACGACGCCGCAAACGCCGAACGCAGCGGCAGAACGCAGGATTGCCCCCAGATTGTGCGGGTCAGTCACTTGGTCGAGCAGAACGAGGCGCCTAGGTTCGGCGACTCCCTCGATCGCGTCATGGATGTCGCCATCGGCCAGAGGCGTGGTTAGCAGAGCGACGCCCTGGTGCACTGCGTCCCGGGGGAGTGCCCGGTCGATAGCGTGGTGATCGGCAGTCTCAACCAGCACCTTGGATTTAGCGGCAAGCGCTCTAAGTTCAGGCTCTGCGGAGCCGGAAATCAGCAGTTTCCGGCTCTTCCTTCCGGGGTTGGCGAGCGCCGCGCGTACCGCATGGATGCCCCAGAGCCAAATTCCACCGCTGTCGGTACGCGGTTCGGCTCCGCGCCCTCGGCTCCGCCTGGTCATTGTGCCGCTACACCGGAAGGGGGAAGAAAGCCATTAACCAGTTGACAAATCAGGGGCAAATTCGGGATAAGCCCCCCTCCCGTGCCCAGACGGTTGTGGGCGCGTGCGGGCGCCATCCCAAAAGATAGGACGAAATTCATAACCGGCTGGAGCAAACACGCACACGGCACGAGCCGACGCATGTCCATTTTGGGGGAGTGTCCCGAGTGGCAAAGGGGGCGGACTGTAAATCCGCTGGCTGACGCCTTCGTAGGTTCGAGTCCTACCTCCCCCACCAACCTTCGCTCGCAAAGCGTGCGAAGGTTGCCGCGCCGAAGCCCGAAGGGCGAAGGCGGGCGAGAGGTCCGCGAGCTACGGCTTGGCAAGCCAGCCGAGATGATCGCGGAACGGACATGAATTGGCGCTGCTGCCGCAGCAACAGGGTGACATGACGAGAATGGAGATAGGCGGGTGTAGCTCAATGGTAGAGCAGAAGCCTTCCAAGCTTACGACGAGGGTTCGATTCCCTTCACCCGCTCCATGACCACAAAACTACCGTGACTGACAAGGACAAGAGTTCAAGGAACTAAGAAATGGGCAAAGCAAAGTTCGAACGCAACAAGCCGCACTGCAACATTGGGACGATCGGGCACGTCGACCACGGGAAGACGTCGTTGACGGCGGCGATCACGAAGATATTGGCGAAGTCGGGTGGTGCGAACTACACGGCTTACGATCAGATCGACAAGGCGCCTGAAGAAAAGGCGCGCGGCATCACGATTTCGACGGCGCACGTTGAGTACGAAACGGCGAACCGCCACTAC
>JANNEL010000124.1:0-12217 GCA_031378595.1 Alphaproteobacteria bacterium | reverse complement strand
GCTGGTCCATCACGAAGTCGGCGAAGTAGTTGGCGCTTTCGACGCCTTCGTTCAGAACCGGGGTTGCGGGTTTCGTCGTGGCTTTGCGTGCATCCTCGTCCGAGATCTGGCCGTCTCGATGCAGCAGTTCGACAACCAGGTTCGCGCGCTGTTGGGCGAGCTTCAGGTTGACGTCCGGCGAGTACTTCGACGGCGCGCGCGTGAGGGCGGCCAGCATCGCGGCTTCCGGCAACGTCACGTTGCGCACGGACTTGCCGAAATACTCGCGCGCGGCGGCGTCGACACCGTAGGCGCCGGAACCCAGATAGATGCGGTTCAGATAGAGCGTTAGGATCTCGTCTTTGGAGTAATGCCGCTCCAACCAGAAGGACAAGAACAGCTCTTCGAACTTGCGCGACCAGGTGCGCTCAGGTTTCAGGAATGTGTTCTTGGCAAGCTGCTGGGTGATCGTCGATCCGCCTTGCACCACACCGCCGGCGCGCCAGTTCGCGAAGAACGCGCGCAACAGGCCGCGATAGTCGATGCCCGAGTGGGTGTAGAAGCGACGGTCTTCCGTCACGATGAATGCGGCCGGCAGATAGGCCGGCATCTCATCCAGCTTGACGCGATAGCCGAATGCGGCGCCGCGGGTTGCGAAGATCTTTCCTTCCGCATCCATCAGCGTGATCGACGGTGTGCGGTTCACTTCGCCGAGGCGGTCGGCGGTGATCGGCAAATCGGGTGCGTAGAGATAGTAGAGTGCGACGAAGCAGGCGGAGAAGAATAGGACGATCCCACCGACGCCGGTCGCGAGCCAAAACCACCAAGGACGACGCGTACGAACGGGCTCGTGGTCCCAGGGGTCGGGCGCGTTCGGCAGGTTGCCAGGGTCTTCTGTCGACATACTCTCTAGCCGGGGCAGGACCCCGCCTCACGAATTACAACCGTTATTCTTTCACCGGCCTGAGTAGCCTACCAGGTGCCATTGTCACTCACCTGCGGGTTGGACGAAATCGCAGGCGCTTCTTGATTAAGGATCGTTCATGCCCCGGCGTTTGTTACAGACCGGACAATGGAACGAGAACATGTGGGCCGAAGACGCCCGGCCCATGGCGGATTTGGGGCTGAAGTATGTGCGCGTCGGTGCGTTCGCTTGGCCACCATCGAATCCACTTCCTGGCAGATGGCCCGGCCGTGCCTTCGCGACTTTAAGCGAAGCAGTCTCTCAAGATCGTGAAGGCGACACCGACCGCGACGGGTGCATGCGGTTAACAGGGTCACGGTCGGGTACGAAGCAGCGTGGATGCACGCGATCCAATCGCAAGGGCGATGCTTCAGCTACCTAGCGTTGGTGTTCGCTTGATATGCCGCCTTGGTGTGAACGGGCGGTTCACTCATTCGCATCGGTCGGCACCCGACGCGCCCAACGTTGGGGACAGCCAGTTGAGACTGTCGAATCGGACGCGTCGATGTCGTTGATCGCTTCGCGTGCGCTGGTTCATCAGCGAATCGCTTTCCAACGTGCGTCGCGGCCGACACCGGAGCTCGCATCTGACGTTGTGCTGCGTGTGTTGGATGAATCAGGCGTTGCATCGATTGCACCTGCCCGACACGTCAGCATGCGCTACCGCGGTGATGTGACGTTCGCGTTCAACTTCAAAAGCGATTCGCTAACAGCGCACGCCGATGTCAATGCGAAGTACGTGTTGGGCGCGCACTCGATAGGTGCACTCAACTTATCCGCATGGAAAACTTAGCTCGCCGCGCAGTCGAATCGCGCGCGTAAAAAATTTCGTCGCGTCTTTGTCGATTCAGCAGTTGACCGCAAATCGCTTCGCGCTCATAAGCGATGAAGCAGTGTCAAGTGCGCTGTTGGCGTTTCCGATCGCACTGATGTTCGATGGTCACACGTCAAAGCGTTCAGTTTGGTGCCGCCGCAAAAATCCGATTGTTGAACGGAGAGTGGGTAAATGGATTTGTTCCTCGCGGTGGGGGTGTTGTTTGGAATTGGTTACGCGGCGGGTTTTGGGGTGAGGGCCCTTGGCGCGCAGCGGCGTGGTTCGCGGTACCGGCCGATGTCGTCGTTGCGCGACTTCGACTATCGTGAGGATCCGGTATGGACGCGTTGATCATCGCCAGCTTCATTATCGGCGCCGGGTTTTTGACGGGCTTCCTCGTGCGCGACCGGGGGCTTCGCCGCCGTCGCATGATCGAGCGGAAACTGGGCCTCTAGGCGCCCAACTCGTTGACGGTTGAGCAATCGATCCGCGGTGCGCCATAGTGGGCGCCATGGACCTTGCTCAGCCGCTTCCTTTTCAATTTCAGCTTGCGACTTTGCCGCCCGAAGCCGAACGGCTGCGGGGCGAGGTGCGCGCGTTTTTGGCGGATGAACTCGCATCGCTTGCGCCCGAGTTGAAGGCGCAGTCGTGGAGCGGGTTCAATCCGGATTTCAGCCGCAAGCTCGGCGCGCGCGGCTTCATCGGCCTGACGTGGCCGAAAGCCTATGGCGGTCACGAGCGTTCGGCGCTTGAGCGTTATGTGGTGATCGAAGAGTTGCTCGCTGCCGGCGCACCCGTCGCTGCGCACTGGGTCGCCGACCGGCAGAGCGGGCCGTTGCTCTTGAAGTTCGGCACGGAGGAGCAGCGCCGGCGTGTGCTGCCGGGCATCGCCAAGGGTGAAACCTATTTTTCTATCGGGATGAGCGAGCCGGACACCGGTTCCGATTTGGCGAGCGTTCGAACGCGCGCCACACGTTCGAACGATGGTTGGCGTGTGCGTGGGACGAAGCTTTGGAGTTCGGGGGCGCATCGCTCGCACTACATGATCGCGTTGTTCCGGACCGGCGATGGCGTCGATCAGCGGCAGATGGGCCTGACGCAGTTTCTGGTGGATCTCAAAGGGCCCGGCATTCACGTTCGTCCGATCGCCGATCTCACCGGGCATGAGCACTTCAACGAGGTCGTGTTCGACGACGCGCCGTTGCCGCTCGACGCGGTTATCGGCGCGGAAGGGCAGGGTTGGGCGCAGGTGACCGCGGAACTTGCGTATGAACGGTCGGGCCCGGAGCGGTTCTTGTCGAGTATGATGCTCTTGAAGCACCTTGTTGCGGCGGCCGGTGCAAGTCCATCTGAGCGTATTGCGATCGCGATCGGGCGGCTTACGGCACGCTTGCATGCACTCAGGCAGTTGTCGTTGTCGGTTGCAACTCAGCTGCAGCGGGGTGCTAACCCGGCGCTGGAGGCTGCGCTGGTGAAGGACGTTGGTGCGGTCTTCGAACAAGACATTCCGGAGATTGCACACGACCTCTTCGGGCTTGAAACGTCGCTTGCGTCCGACGATCCGCTCAAGCGCGTGCAGGCCTATCTGACACAGGTTGCACCTTCGTTTTCGTTGCGCGGGGGCACACGCGAAATCTTGCGCGGAATTATCGCGCGCGGCTTGGGGTTGAGGTGAGCCAATGAGCGAGACCGCAAACCTCATTCACGACGCTGCGCATCGTCTGTTCGCACAGCATGTGACCATCGATGTTCTGAACGCCGCCGAGAAGGGTGAATGGGCTGAAGCGCTGTGGGATGCCGTCGAAGAGGCGGGCTTTTTGGATACGCTTGCGGACGCCGATACGCCGCCAGTGGAGCGCTCGGCGAATACGGCCGTGCTGTTGCGCGCCGCCGGTCGGCATTTGGTGCCGATCCCGCTGGGCGAGACGATCGTGGCACGCGCGATTCTCGCGGCGGGCAAAGTCAAGGTGCCCCTTGGACCGATCAGTTTCGCCGTGCTCGACGGACACACGCATACGCATGGCGACCATGCTCATCTCAAAGGGCGCGCGCTTCGCGTTGCGTATGCGCGGCATTCGGCGAACGTGCTAGTGAGCGCACAAGACAGCGAAGAGGCGGTCTTGATCGCCATCCGGCGCGGCAAGCTCAGCGAAGGCGCGAATGTCGCGGGCGAACCGCGGGACGAACTCGTGTTCGGCGATACGGCGGGAGCGACGGTGCCGGGTGTGTCTGGCGGCGATCTGCTGGCGTACGGCGCCGCGGTGCGTGCCGCGCTAATGGCTGGAGCTCTTGAGCGAATTTTGATGCAGACAGTTGAGTACGCGCGCACGCGCGTGCAATTCGGCAAACCGATCGCGTCATTCCAAGCGATCCAGCAACAACTTGCTGTGCTTGCCGGACATACGGCGGCCGCCGGTATGGCTGCAGACGCGGCGTTGGCCGATATCGAAGAGGGCGCCCGGCGGGAACGTTCTGTAGCGATCGCAAAAGTTCGCACTGGCGAAGCTGCCGGCGCTGCCGCGTCGATCGCGCACCAAGTACACGGTGCGATCGGGATCACGAAGGAGCACTCGCTACACTTCGCGACACGCAGGCTCTACTCGTGGCGCGCCGAGTTTGGTTCCGAGTCGTTCTGGGCGGAGAAACTTGGCCGCGCCGCTTGCAGTGCCGGCGCGGACGCTTACTGGCCGTCGGTGACGCAATAGAAAACGCAAAACGCCGGGTGTTTGGCACCCGGCGTTTGCGGTTCGTGTTCCGTCGAACGTTAGATGTAACGGACGTCGCTCACGCGGCCGGTGAAGGCGTTGACGCGGAGCATCACGGGACGGCCGCCACGGTTGAACGCGAAGGCCCGGTAGTCCGAACCCCAACGCGATCTCTGCAGGTTGCGGACGCCGTAGTAACCCTGGTACGCGAGCGCGCGCAAAAGCTTTTTCCCGCTCATCGGTTTTTGATAGCGATACTGGTTGTAGCCGTGTTGGCCGCCCCAGCTGCGCTCCCAACGGTCGAAGTTTCCGTTTTGGCGATCGAAGTTGTAGTTGTCGTTGTAGCGCGGGTCGCGGCGGTCCGGCGGATAGCGATAATCATCGTCGCCGTACTGGCCCTGATTCTGGTTGTAGCCTTGGTTGCCCGGATAAGGATAATTATGGTCGGCGAAGGCTGGGCTCGCCGCTGCCGCGGTCAATGCCAGGCCGGCTGCGGCGGCGATCACAAATTTGCGCATTCGATTATCTCCTGTTCAAAAGGGGTGGTTAGCCAACCCTTGATGCGCATGTTGCGGTCGCCAGCCTGAACGTGGTCTGGATGACTTATTCACCCGGGGTTCAGTGAGGGATACCTATCTATACGGGCATGTTTAGCGTCGTGCGCCCCTTTCTGTTTGCCGTCGTCGCGGCAGCCCTGGCCTTCCCGGCCTTGGCTGATCCGCTGGCTGGGGTGCGCCTGCGTGGCGACGGATTTGTCCAAGCTCAGGACGACGGCGGCCGCTGGCGCGGACGGGGCCCGTTCGGCGGTGGACGCGGGGAAGCGCCGAATTTGCTCCCGCTTGAGGTCGTGTTGGGCAACGTGGCCGCACAGTTCCCCGGACGCCACCTGGGTGTCGATGGGCCGTTTCAGCGCGACGGGCGGTGGATTTACCGGATTAAGTGGCTGACCCCGGACGGGCGCGTGCTTATCGTGTTCGCCGACGCTCAAACGGGACAAGTGCTCGGTCATCGTGGCTGACGGAAAAGTGAACCCATGCGCATTCTCGTAGTGGAAGACGATCCCGATTTGCAGCGCCTGCTCGCGAGCGCGTTGCGCGATCAAGGCTACGTCGTCGACACCGCTAGCGACGGTGAGGAAGGCCATTTTCTCGGGGACACGGAACCTTATGATGCCGTGATTCTCGATCTTGGCTTGCCTGAGATGGACGGTCTGACGGTGCTTGAAAAATGGCGCAAGGCTGGCCGGGCGATGCCGGTGCTGATTCTGACGGCGCGCGACCGTTGGGCAGACAAAGTCGCGGGGCTCGATGCCGGAGCCGACGACTATGTCGCGAAGCCGTTCTATACCGAAGAAGTCCTCGCGCGCGTTCGTACGTTGTTGCGGCGCGGTGCGGGGCTTGCGTCCTCCGACATCGAGTGCGGGCCCTTACGGATCGACACGCGCGCGGCGCGGGTGACGGTGCAAGGCAACCCGGTCAAATTAACCTCGCTTGAGTACCGGCTGCTTGCCTATCTCGGTCACCATAAAGGCCGCGTGGTTTCGCGCGGTGAATTGGTGGAGCATCTCTACGATCAGGATTTCGATCGCGATTCGAATACGATCGAGGTTTTCGTCGGGCGGTTGCGCAAGAAGCTCGGGGTGAACGTCATTCATACGATGCGGGGTCTTGGCTATAAGCTCGACGAAGGAGCTGCCGACGCCGACGTCGATGCTGCGCACTAACTCACTCGCTTTTCGCCTCGGCGCCCTTGCGGCGGTGTGGAGTATACTGGGATTGCTCGCGGGCGTGCTGGTGTTATCGCGCGTGTTCCGCGAATCGGCGGAGCGCAGTCTCGACAATCGGCTGATCGCCGATATCGAAAGCGTCATTGCGGTGACGGAACTCGATTGCGAGGGGACGATTGTGATGCCTCGGCCTCTGGCCGCGGAGCGGTTCTTGAATCCGTTCTCGGGCTGGTACTGGCAAATCAGCGCCGTCGACAAGCCCTCGAAGCCGCTGAGAAAATCGCCATCGTTGGCGGATCAATCGTTGAAGCTCGAACCTACCGCTGCAAGTTCAGTTCGGATGGGCTACGTCACGGGGCCCAAGCAACAGCAGCTTCGTTTTGCCGAACGTGTTATATCTTTCCCTGGTCCTGACGAGACCGAAGAAGGGATGAAGTGCGTTGGCGGCAGCACGAAGTTCCGCATCATGGTCGCTGCCGACGTCAAGGACATCGAGGCGGATATCGTCAGTTTCAACAACACGCTGTTCTGGTCGATCGTCATCCTGGGCGCGGGTCTCATCGGGGCAATGATCTTGCAGGTGCGCTGGGGCCTTGCGCCGCTGGATCGAGTTTCGAAGTCGCTTGCCAACATTCGTGAGGGGCGCGCGGATAAGCTCGAAGGACCGTTTCCGGACGAGATTCAGCCGCTGGCGGACGAACTGAACGCGCTCGTGGCGCACAACGCGGAAGTGGTTTCGCGTGCGCGTACGCACGTCGGCAATCTGGCGCACTTCCTCAAGACGCCGCTCAGCGTGCTCGCCAACGAAGTGCAAGGTGCGACGGGTCCGCTCGCCGAGACTGTGGCGCGCCAGGTGCAGACGATGCGGCGGCAGGTCGATCACTATCTCGCGCGTGCGCGCACCGTCGCATCGGCGCAAGTTATCGGTGCGCGCGCAGAGGTGGCGCCTGTCATCTCGGATCTCACGCGCGCGCTGAACAAGATTTATTCGTCCCGCGGCATTCATGTGGAGAAGCAATGTCCCGAGGGTTTGTACTTCCGGGGCGATCGATCCGACTTCGAGGAGATGGTCGGCAATCTGCTCGACAACGCGTGCAAGTGGGCCGAGGGCGAGGTGACGGTCACTGTTGCGTCGGGCAGGCCGGCGCGATTGAGCGTCGTCGTCGGCGATGATGGTCCGGGCCTCACCGACGAGCAGAAGAAGCGCGTGATTGAACGCGGTGAGCGATTGGACGAGTCAAAGCCTGGATCGGGACTTGGCCTCAGCATCGTCAAAGAGATCGCGGCGCTCTATGGCGGCTACTTGACGCTCAACCGTTCGCAAGCTGGCGGACTGTCCGCGGAACTCGACCTTCCGTCGGTTGAGCGCGTCGGCTAACAGGCCGTATGCGCCTCTACGCTTTGCACGCCTTTCTTTCGGCGGCGCTGATCGCCTTCGGGTCCGTGATAGTCGGTCACGCCCACCGCGATCGCGTAACAGGCCAGGCGGATCGAGCGCGGAATCTTGACAGGATCGCCGTCGCGCTTCCCCTTCTCGTAGTATTGGACGACGCGACGCTTCAGTCCCAACGCGTCGGCGGCCTCGCTCTGCGAGAGGTCGAGGCTTTTGCGCCAGCGTTTGAACTCGTGTCCCTTCATGGGACGATCCTTCCGCCTACGGAACGATTGCTCGAATAAATCAGTGCACTGACGATAACACGTGACGAGCGCGGGCTCCATCTGCTGAACGGATAGCTGCGCGCACAACGTGCGCGTCGGGATCGTGGCGGAAAATCGAGGGATTTGTCCGCGCTTTCTAGCGTAAACGGTGTAGCGCCTGTCATATTGGACGCTCGTCTGCCGTTGCAGGCTGCCTAGCAAACGCCTAAATTTGCGACTCAATGGGGGCAGGGATCGCCCGGTCGGCGGTCGCTGCCTTTTTGCCTAACGATAGGGGCTTTCCAATGCGCATTTTGCTTGCTGCGTCCGTGCTGTCAGCTTTCGTTGGCTTTTCCTCGATCGCTTCGGCGGAGCCGGTCGGATCGGCGACTCGGGTGCAGCGGTATGCCTATCAGACGCCGCCGCAAGCGGGTCGGGGGCCGCTTTATCGGCTCAACCCTGTGGTGCGCAATGCGCGGCTGGAAACCGTTCCGTCCGGTGCGCTCGAGGTGACGTTTACGGACGGCAGCCGGTTGACGCTGGGTTCGGCCTCGACCGTCGTCGTCGACAACTACGTGTTCGGGTCTGGACAGGGTGCGAGCACGCAGACACTGAAGATGACGCGCGGTCTCTTCCGGTTCGTTTCCGGTTCGATGCCGAAGGATCAGGTGCGTTTGCAGACGCCGTCGGTGACGATCGGCATTCGCGGAACGGAAATCAAAGTCAAGACCGACGAGCTAGGCATCGGCACCATCTTCTTCGAGCACGGCCAAGGTTCCGTCGACAACGGCAAGGGCCAGACCGTTCAGATGGGCGAAGGCGACATGGTCAAGATCGGGCCGAACGGTGCGATCGGCACGCCGGAGAACAAGGACTGGAGTGCCGGCGACGAGGCTGTGGATTACGGCCTCAATCCGTTCGGGCAGCAGAACCACGGTGCCGACGGCGGCACCGGCGGCGGCGACGGTGCGGGCTCGTCCGGTGGCGGTAACTCAAACAACTAAGATTCCCGTGACGAGCGAATGCCGTGATGCGCGTACCGGAAGGCAAAAAGAGGCATTGTTCGGCGGTGGCCGGCGGGCTTTGGTGGGGTGTCTCAAGTTCGAGCCCATGACCATAACCCCCTATCGATTACAGTGGGGCCTAGCTTCGTACGATGCAGCTGCCCACAAAAGAGCATGAGCTAAAGCGCTTACTGGCTACGCTGCCCGCCGAGAAGGCTTTGACCTTGGCGGCGGCGGTGGAGCGCGGGCGTCTTGCGGGCGACCGATCGCTTCCTGTCGATATGATTCTCGACGGCCTTCGTCCGACGCTGCGCCGTGTGCAGGCGCGGCGCGTGCCGACGGCGCAGCGTTTGTTCTGCGAACCGTTCGCCGATTTTCTGGTCGACGATCCGCGCGAGTACAAACAGCCGGGCCGGATCGCGCGCTCGACCGTGCGCGCTTTGTGGCGATGGCTGAAGGACACGTTGCGCGTCGGGCTGGCCGAACTTGAGACGCAAGTTTCGCGCGCCGTGTTCTCCCGGGACGCGCGTCAGCAGGCCGAAGTTACACAGCGCATGCATGCGGAGATACTGAGCGTGCTTAGGGCGGCACTCGATCGAGCCGTTCCGGGCAGCACGGAGCGGCGGGTGCTTGCGGCTAAGTTCGGCAGCGAAGAAGCGTTGGCCGATCTCGAAGAGATGGTCTCGCTCATGATGGGCGCGAACGACCTCGCGCCGTTGCGTGGGTTGTTGCCGCGCCGGATCGATACCCTGACCGAGCAGCACGCAACATTCGTTCGCGACATCTACGATCAACTGACAGCACGAAAGTCGGACTTGAGCCCCTATGTCGGGCTTCTCGTTCTTGCGCGTTTGAAGCGGCCATGGGAGGCGTTGAGACTCGCCACGATCACGTCGCGACGGACAAACAATGCACTGTTCAGCGTTTCCGATATGGGAATCGTGGGCGACGTTCTGCTCGCGGACATGGAAAATCTCGCGCTCGATATCGCATCGGTGCGGCCGGATAGCGTCGATCCCGACACCGTGCTGACGAAGCTCGACCGGTTTGTGCAGATGTCGGCTGGGCTCGTGCGCGAGATCGGCGTCAAGCGGGAAGGCAAGTGGGGACAGCGGTTGATCAAGATCCGCCAGCTGGCTTCGGATGCAATGGATTCCCTTATCGTGCGTGCGCCGCGCGAGATCACGGCAGCCCTGCCCGTGCAGCGGCTTGGTGCATTCGGCGGACGCGGTCCACGGCGGCCCGACCTTTCGCGCGATCCCGATCCGACGCGGGTGGAGCGGGCGCTGGTTTGGGGGCGGTTGCTTGCGGGGTCAACGCCCTATGCAGGGGGTGGGGCGTTTTACGCCGCGCACAAGGATGCGTTCGAGGAAGTCTCGCAGTATCTGCGCATGTATGCGGACAGCATGATGGCGGAGCTGAAATCGCTCGAGTTCGAAAAGCGTCCGCGCGCGCAGGCTTTTCAGATGCAAGCCGAAGCGCTTTCGGACGTCATCTTGGGGCTTGAAGAAACGGAACAGATTCGCCGCCGCGCTGCTGCCGCCACGCCCCGCTAGATTGCGCCGGAGGCCCGCAGATCTTCGATCTCGGCTTTCGACAATCCCAACCCTGTCAAGATTTCGTCCGTGTGCTGACCCAGCGCCGGCGGTGGCGCAGTTATTTTGCCCGGTGTCTCCGAGAGCACGACAGGTGTTGCCATGATCGGCACCGGGGCGGGTAGGCCGGGAAACATGATCTTCGTCAGATAGCGTGCGGCTTCGACATGCGGATCGTCGAGTAATTGTTGAGGTGCAAGAACGGGGCCTGCGGGCACTTTTGCGCGTTCGAGTTCGGCGAGCGCTTCGGTGACCGTGCGCGATGCGCACCAGCGGGCGGCGCGTTCGCTCAACTGTTCGCCGTTGTCGCCGCGGGCTTCGTCGGTCGCGAAGCGCGCGTCCGTGACCAGGCTTTCCTCGCCAATCATCTTGGCCCAGCGTTTGAACAGCGGGTTGCCGTTGATGAGGACGGTTATCCATCCGTCCTTGCAGCGCAGGATGTCGGAGGGGCCTGCAGTTTGACCGCGGTTCAAAGTGGCTACGCGATCTTTGTTCAGTGCCGCTTGTTCGATCAAGGTCTGCGCCATGAAGGTGACGGCGGTTCTGAGCAGTGCGCCTTCGACATGTTGTCCGCGGCCGGTTTTTTCCCGGGCGAATAGAGCCGTCATGGTGCCGAATGCGGCGAGGGAGGCGGTGCCGAAGTCGACCCAGGACGCCGCCGCGCGGACTGGCTGCTCCGGTGTGCCGGACATATAGACAGCGCCTGACATGGCCTGAGCCACGCCGTCGAAGCCCAGCCGTTCTTCGTAGGGCCCGCCGGACCCGAAGGCGGATGCGGTCGTTAGGATGGTCCGCGGGTTCAGGGCGTGCACGCTTGGCCAATCGAGGTTCAGGCTTTTCAGCGTCTGCGGCGGCAGGTTCACGACGACGACGTCTGCGGTCTTGATCAGCCGCTTCACCACCTCGCGGCCCTTTGGGTGCGCGGGGTCGAGCGTAATGCCCTTCTTGTTGCGGTTCATCTGAAGGAACAGCGCGCCCTCGCCTGGCGAGCCGTCGGCGTTGTGGAACAGCGGGATCAGTGTGCGGTCTTCCGAGCCGTCGCGCTTTTCGATGCGGATGACCTCGGCTCCCATGTCGCCGAGCAGGGCGGCGCAATAGGGCCCGGCGATATAGCGGCCGAAGTCGAGAACGCGGATACCTTCGAGAGCAGATTTCATGTTAACGCGGAGCTGCCGGCCGGCAGCAGCCGGCGATTGTGTTTACGCCGGAGATCAGGGCAACGGCGGAGTATGGATAGTTGGTGTCGGACATGCCGTCGCTGCAGCTTTCGCGGCGGACAATCAGCGACATGCTGATTGAGCGCGAGGCAGCACCGGTGATGTGCGCGATATCGGTGCGGTTCATGGCCTGTTGGAAGCGCGTGATGCGGAACAGATAGCGGCGCTGGGCGAACATCAGGTCCGCGCGTGCGGCGCCGGGGCTCAGCGAGATCGACCAAAACGGCTCCGTGCCCGAACAGTCGAGGAACGCGGGGACTTCGTAGCGGCCTGAAGCCAGACCCAAGAACCGACCATTCACCCAGCCGCGGCGACGCTGATAAGTGACTTCTACCCAGTCCCCGGCGGACCGCCGGCCGGTCAGGAGGAGGCCCGTCGCATCGTGCGGGATCGTAAGTACGATCGGTGCGTTCGGGTTCGGTTGCGTGCGCAAGTTCAAGGCGTCGCCCGGCCTGACGCCGACGACACTGTAGGCGACCGCGGCGGCGGCGATGGCGGCTGCAACAAGGCTCGCGAGAAAGACAGCAATCAGGCGCACGATCAGGCTCCTCCAGGGTCAGAGCAAGATGGCACAC
>JANNEL010000122.1:0-2862 GCA_031378595.1 Alphaproteobacteria bacterium | reverse complement strand
TACGCCAAGTCGGCCCCTTGCCTTCATCGTCTCCGACCTGCTCGTTTGCGACCGATCTCGTATTCGCCAACATCAGCAACAGCCGATCGGAATCATGCGCCCAGAGTTGAACGACCTCGCGCTCGCCGGCGTTGTCGTACTCAACTTCGACTATGGGAACGAAGCCGAAGAACCAAGTCTCGGTGCGGGTCGATAAAATCTTTTCGCGTGGGATGATTAAAGGCGTATCGAAGGCACCGAAAAGGAGAAGCGTGTTCACCCACCGGTTGGTGAAGAGCAACAGGTCGCGGTTGGTAATCGCTATGCTGCCGCGCGGATGTAGCCAGCACACGGGTTTCTTGAAGTGGATTTGAGCGCTGCCGTCGTAGTAATGCGCATCTTGCTTGGGATTGATTTTGAACGGCGACCTGACGAAGAGCGCGTACAACGTTGAAAGAAGGACCCATCCGGCCGCTGCATTTCCCAGCGAAGGCGTATGGACCTCGATCATTAGAGCGTCCCCATAGCCGCAGCGATCATGGTTCGGATGGCGGCGGTTACCTTTCCCGCCTTGTCGGGGCGGTAGGTGAAGGGGGGGCCTTCGTCCATGTAGATGCTTTGCGCCATTTCGAGTTGGATGGCGTTGATGCCTTTCTTCCGGTCGCCGTAGTGCCTTGTGATGTGGCCGCCTTTGAAGCGGGCGTTTAGCACCGCGTTGAAGCCGGTTGTTTGCGCGGCGGCGAAAGTCGTCTCGGCGATGTCTTTGTCGCAGGCTTTGTTGTCGAATGTGCCGAGGTTCAGGTCGGGCAAGCGGCCTTCGAACAGCGTGGGCAGTTCGCTTGCGATCGAGTGGGCGTCCCAGAGGATGACCGCGCCGTGGATGGCTTTGAGGCGCGAGAGTTCTTGGGCGAGCGCATCGTGATAGGGCTGCCAGAATATTCGGCGCGCGGCAATTTCCTCGCCCGTGAGCGCTTCGCCGTCGCGGTAGAGCGGTTCGCCTTTGAAGGTGTCGATCGGTACGAGGCCCGTTTTCTTTTGACCGGCGTAGAGGTCTTGGTCGTCAGGCGGGCGATTCAGGTCGACGACGTAGCGCGAATGCGTCGCCTCGATGTGGCTGGCGCCCATCGCATCTAGGAACGGGTAGAGTTTTGGCACGTGCCAATCGGTGTCGGGCGTGGTGAGCGCGACCGGCGTCATGCGCGCTGCGATCTCGGGCGGGATGTATGTGCCCGAGTGCGGGAAGCTCACGATCAGCGGCGCTTGGCCCCGCGTGAGGTGGAAGGTGGGTGGGGCGCTCATGTTCCGGAGGGCAAGTGGATATGGCCGTCGACGGCGGCGCGGTAGCGTCCACTGTCGACGAGCGCGCGGGCGGCGGCGATGTCGGGGGCGAAGAAGCGGTCCTTGTCGTAGGGCGCCACCTTTTCCCGAATGGCGGCGAGTTCCGCTTCGAGCACTTTCGACGATTTCAGCGGGCGGCGGAATTCGATGCCTTGCGCGGCGGCGAGAAGCTCGATGCCGATGATGCCGCTGGAGTTCGCGTGCATGTCGGAGAGGCGGCGCGCTGCGAACGTCGCCATCGAGACGTGGTCTTCTTGGTTCGCCGACGTGGGGAGCGAGTCCACGCTGGCGGGATGAGCGAGCGACTTGTTTTCGGACGCGAGAGCTGCCGCCGTCACGTGCGCGATCATGAACCCGGAGTTCAGGCCGCCGTCTTTCACGAGGAAGCCGGGGAGACCCGCGGTCAGGTTCTTGTCGATCAGAAGTGCGATCCGGCGCTCGGCGAGTGCGCCGATTTCGGCAAGCGCGAGCGCCAAGTGATCCGAGGCGAGCGCCACCGGCTCGGCGTGGAAGTTGCCGCCGGAGAGGATGTCGCCCTTGTCGGCGAAGACGAGCGGGTTGTCGCTGACCGCGTTCGCCTCGATCTCCAGCGTCGTTGCCGCATGGCGCAGCGCGTCGAGGCAGGCGCCCATCACCTGCGGCTGGCAGCGGATGGAGTACGGGTCCTGAACGCGGTCGTCGTCTTCTGCGTGGCTGTTCCTGATTTCGCTGCCCGACATGAGGGAACTCAGCGCGGCGGCGGCGTCGGTTTGGCCTTGGTGGCCGCGCACGGCGTGGATGCGCGGGTCGAACGGCGTGTCGGAGCCCTTGATCGCGTCGGTCGTGAGCGCACCGGAGACGAGGCCCGCGGAGAAAATGTTCTCTGCTGCGAACAGGCCTTGAAGCGCGAGCGCGGTCGAGACTTGCGTGCCGTTGATGAGGGCCAGGCCTTCTTTGGCCTCGAGCGTCAGCGGTTCGAGGCCAGCGCGTTGCAGCGCGTCGGCGGCGCTCATTTCGTAGCCGCGGTACTTCACGTTGCCGACGCCGATCAGCGCGCAGGCGAGATGGGCGAGCGGTGCGAGATCGCCCGAGGCGCCGACGGATCCCTTCACTGGGATTTGCGGCAGCAGGTCGAAGTCGAGGAACTTTTTCAACCGTTCGATCACGAGCCAGCGGATGCCGGAGAAGCCGCGGGCTAGCCCTAAGATTTTCAGCGTGAGGATCAGGCGCACCGTCTTGTCGCCTAAGTTTTCGCCGGTGCCGGTCGCGTGGCTCAAGACGAGGTTGCGCTGCAGCTCGGTCAGTTTGTCTTTCGGGATGCGCTGGTTCGCGAGTTGGCCGAAGCCGGTGTTGATGCCGTAAACCGGTTCGTCCTTGCCCAAAATGTTCTCGACCACTTTGCGCGAAGCATCGACGCCAGCGCGGCAGGCGGGATCGAGGTCGAACGCGAGCTTCTCGCGCGCGATCTTGCGTAGCATGGTGAGGTCGGCGCGGCCTGGGGTGAGTGTGGTCATGTGGAGAGCGATCCTGGGACCGCGGACGTCCTCGTCCGCTCTTTCTTGCATT
>JANNEL010000099.1:0-1729 GCA_031378595.1 Alphaproteobacteria bacterium | reverse complement strand
CCGGAACCAAGACGACAGCGGCGAGGATGCGAGGCCAGAGACTTGAGCGCTTTGCGTAAGCCGTCACGAGGGCCCGCCCGTTGCGGCTTTCAGTCCGCCGAAGCGACGATCGCGGGCTTGGTATTCGCGGATGGCGGCGACAAGGTCGGCTTTGCCGAAATCGGGCCACAATGCGTTCGAAAACACGAACTCCGAGTATGCCGATTGCCAAATCAAGAAGTTGCTCAGTCGTTGTTCGCCGGACGTGCGGATGACGACGTCCGGGTCGGGAATGCCTGCCGTTGCGAGATACGATGTGAAAACGTCGCGAGTCACTGCAGCCGGGGCTATCTTGCCCGCCGCCACGTCTTCGGCAATACGGCGCGCCGCTTCAATGATTTCGTCTTGGCCGCCGTAGTTGAAGGCGATGATCAGCTTTAGCTTCGTGTTCTCGCGGGTGCGGTCCTGCGCGTGCTGGATCAGGTCGACGATGTCGCCGTCGAGTTGCTGCTTTGCGCCGATGACACGGATTTGCACGCCGTTTCGGTGCAGTTCGTCCAGGTCGTCGCGCAGGTAGAGGCGCAGAAGGCCCATCAGATCGCTGATTTCGGCTTTCGGGCGCTTCCAGTTTTCGGAGGAGAAACTGTAGAGCGTCAAATACTCAAGACCGATTTCTGGCGCGGCGCGGACAATGTTGCGAACGGCTGCTACCCCTGCCCTATGGCCCATGATCCTCGGCAGGTGACGCGCCGACGCCCAGCGCCCGTTGCCGTCCATGATGATCGCAACGTGGCGCGGGTTCGGGGGATCTTGCTCTGCGGGAGAGGACGACATCGGACCGGCAATCAGCGGGGCGGTTAGACCTGCATGATTTCCTTTTCTTTGGCGCCAAGCGCGTCGTCGATTTCCTTGATGTGCGCGTCGGTCGCCTTTTGCACGAGATCGTGCTGCTTCTTGTTTTCGTCTTCGCTGATCTGATGCTCCTTCTCGAGCTTCTTCAGATGCTCCATCCCGTCGCGGCGGACATTGCGGACAGCGACGCGCGCCGCCTCGGCGTATTTGGCGCCGATCTTCGAGAGTTCCTTGCGGCGCTCCTCGGTCAGCGGCGGAATTGGGATGCGAAGCAGCTGACCGTCGACCTGCGGGTTCAAACCGAGGTTGGCGCTGCGGATCGCTTTGTCGACTGCAATCGCGAGACCACGGTCCCAGACCTGAACTGTCAGCAGGCGCGGTTCCGGCGCGTTGATCGTGGCCACCTGGTTCAGCGGCATGGGGCTTCCGTAGGCGTCGACGTGCACGGGTTCGAGCAACGTCACGGAGGCGCGGCCGGTGCGAAGGCCCGCGAATTCGTGTTTCAACGTTGAGACCGCGCCTTTCATGCGCTTGGTCAGGTCGTCGAGATCAAACGGTTTCATTTGCGCCATGCGATCCTCCCGGCGAAGGTTTGCCTTCGCGCGCGTTAGTTCGAAATCACCGTGCTGAGACCTTTACCCTGCAGCACGCGGACGAAGTTCATTTTTTCGTGGATGTTGAAAACGACGATCGGGATGCCGCTTTCGCGGGCGAGCGATACCGCTGAGGCATCCATCACCTTCAGGTCGCGCGAGAGTACGTCCATGTAGGACAGCTTGTTGTAGCGTTCGGCCTTCGAATCCTTCCTCGGATCGGCCGAATAGACGCCGTCGACTTGCGTGCCCTTCATGAGCGCGTTGACGCCCATTTCGGCGGCGCGCAGAGCGGCGGCCGTATC
>JANNEL010000010.1:0-5309 GCA_031378595.1 Alphaproteobacteria bacterium | reverse complement strand
GTCGCGTTCGAGCCCGCGAATGCCTTTTCGCCGGTGATCAACTCATAGAGCACGAGGCCGACCGCGAAGAGATCGGACCGGCCGTCGACCGTTTCGCCCAGCGCTTGTTCGGGGCTCATATAGCGCGGCGTGCCCAGCACTTGGCCGACCTGCGTCTGCAGCGAGGCGGCTTCGTTGCCAGCCATCTCGGCGTCCGAGATGCGCGCGATGCCGAAGTCGAGAATCTTGATCGCCTTGCCGTCCTTGGCCAGCATGATGTTGGACGGCTTGATGTCGCGATGAATGACGCCGAGGCCGTGCGCATAGTTCAGCGCTTCGCTCAGTTGGATGCCGATGGCCATGACGGTGGCGGGCAGTAGCGGCCCTGCGACCAGGTCGAGCGTGCGGCCTTCCAAGAGCTCCATCGCGATATAGGGAAACCCATCGGCCTCGCCCACGTCGTAGATGGTCACGATGTTAGGGTGCGAAAGCACGCCAGCCGCGCTCGCCTCGCGGACGAACCGGGCCGTCAGTTCCTTGTTCTGGCAGAGCTCCGGCTTCAGCAGCTTGATGGCGAGCACGCGGTTGATCTGCGGATCGTAGGCGCGATAGACGTTCGCCATCGCGCCTTCGCCGATACGGTCGCGAATCTCGTAGCGGCCGATCGTCTTCATTTGGGTTGCGCCGATACCGTCGCGCGGATGCGATTGGCCCGATCGAGGTCGCGCTGAATGAGCTCGTTTGCCGGGTCCAGTTCGCGGGCCGCCTTCAGATTGGCGACGGCGCCGTCGACATCGCCGCGGTTCAGTTGGCCGAGGGCTACGGCGCGTAACTTGCCGGCGCGCGCCGGTGCGGGTGCGGGTGCGGCCTCACTGATGTCGGCCGCCTCGTCGCCTTGGGCGCCGCGCAGTGCGACACGCGACGACGTCGCGGTCGGCTTTGCCACCGTGCGCGATTTGACTTTTTGTTCGTGGCCGCGCGCCGCCGCTTCCTTCTTGTCGAAATCGAAATCGGGAAGATGCCCGCAGGCGGACAGGGCGCAGGCGACGAAAATCGCCGCCACGACGCGCTTCAGATCGACCGCGAGAGTGCGATTCAAATACATGTCGCTTTGTTCCCATTCGGCCGGCCGAACATGGGGTTTTCGGCCGATCGAACGAGCATGCGCGTCCGTCGCTAACGACACGGAAACAAGCGTGATTAACGGTGCGCGAAGATCCACGTTAACGCGCACGTTTGCATTAAGCGAAATTGTCCCAAATGCTCTAGGCAAATTTGCCGAGCATCGGCGTTGCGTTAGCTATTTGTTACGCAAACGGAAGCGAAATTTCTGAGGTCGGGACAGCTTACTATTCCCCGACTTCTGCCGCCGCCGGTTCAGCGGACCGTCTCTTTCTCTTTCGGTGCCGACACGCGGCGGGTTTTCTTTTCGGCCTTCGGTTTCGGCAGGAGGCGGAAGCGGGTTTGGCACCAGGCGAAGTCGATGCCGACGTCGATCAGCGCGTCGGAGCGGCCGCAGGGGCAGACCCATTCCATGATCGCAAGCACGCGGTAGGTTTCGCCCGCGACCAGCGGCACGGCCTCACCCGTCGCATGATTGGGCGCGGCGTTGACGCAGAGCACCAGATCGCCCGGGCCGACGGGGTCGCTCATCGCTTACATCCATTGCTTCGAGAGGGAAGACTCTAGAGCTTAAAACGCCGGCGGCAAGGCTGTGCTAAGCTCGACCCCCAAGCTTGTCGCAAGGATTTCGCCATGGGCCAGAACACGCTGTCTCGCCGGGTTGCGTTCGTGTTGGCGTTCGCCGCCGCTCCGTTGGCGCAGGCTCACGAATTTTGCAGCAACCTGGACACCATCTTGGCGGCCGCGCCGCAGTTTTCGTCGCTGCGCGGCGCGGCCGAAGGGATGCAATACGACGGTGCACTCCGCATCCAAACGGCGACGCAGTGCAAGGTGCGCAACAAATCCGATCTGGACGACAACTGGCAACCGATCAACGAGAAATGGGCTTACGAATGTTTGTGGGAGGAAAAGCCGCCGGAAGCGCTGGCAGCGCTGCGCGATATCGTACGCAAGTGCCTGGGCAGCCGGGCGAGCTTCAGCGACGGCAGCCCGCTTTCCCGCGAATTCTCCAATTTCACCGGCGGGGTCTTTGCGGCCGGCGATACGTCGATTGTTGTGGACTTCAACAAAGACACAAACCAGCTGTGGCTGACCGTGCTGCCGCAAGGCGTGTCGCAGTGAGTGGCGTCCACGCGCTCACCAAAGGCGAAGGTCGGCGCGACGGTGCATGAGGCCGTAAAGTGCGTTTCGGCTTGCGAGGCTCTAGGGGCAGGTCAGTGCCGCGCGCGTTTCCTTCGCGGTGGCGAGGCCCCCCTTCAGATTCTTTTTCAGGTACGCGGGCCCCGTGGCCATCACCTTCTCATAGTGCGCGATCTGGCTGTCGCGCAGCTTGCAGGTGGCGGCGATGTCCTTCTGGGCGACGGCGACATCGGCAAAGCAGCCGGCGATCACGCCTTGCGCCCAATCGTCGGGATCGAAGGTTGCAGCGAAGTCGCGGGATCCTTCACATGTTTTCAGCGCGCTCGCGGCGTCGGCGGCGTTCCAGGCGTCCCCAGCGATCAAGATGAGTTCGACGACCTCCAAGTATTTATCGGTGATCGTGTTGCGGTCCGTGACGGTCAGCGGCGCGGCGCCCGCCGTTGCGGCGCCAAACGCCAGAGCGAGCGCAATCGTGGCGGTGAGCGGCGTGAATAAGGCGAAACGCATCGAAATCTCTCCAAGCGGTGAAATGACATTAGTTCCAAAGGCACCAGGCACCCCAATCGCGAAACAAGCAATCGCGACCTTCGAGAAAACCGCCCAAGTCTGCGATGGCCGAGAGGGTTTCAAGGCGGTGATTGCGGTGATACGACGGCGCACTCTTCAGGCAAAGGCGGGCGGACCGGGCACATGATCGGGGACAATGACGTTGCGGTGTTGCTGGGGTTTTTGGCGGCGGCGATTGGGCTTGCGGGGTTTGCCGGCATCGTGACGTCGATCGACCGGCGCACCGTCGGCGCCACGCCCGAGGTCATCACGTTTCGTCTGAACGTGCTGACGCTGACGGCGTTGCTTTCGATTGTGCTCGCGCTTTTGCCGATCGTGGTCGAGGCGCTTGCCCTCGCACCCACGACGCTCTGGCCGTTCGTGTGCATCTTCAACGCGTCGATCATCGCATCGATCCTGATCGTCGTGGCGATCGCCAGGCGCCGCATGGCGGGGACGGATCGAGGGTTCAGCCAAACCGTGTTCGTGGCCAGCATTTCGCTCGGCGCGGCCGCGGTCGTCGCCGGCCTCTTGGGTGCCGGCAATTTCATCCCCGCGCGCGGCGCCTACTACCTCGGCGAACTGTTCTTGCTCTACCAGGTGTTCATGCTGTTCTACCGCATGCTGTTGATGGCGGATGAGGCCTCGCGGGTGGCGTCGCGTGGGGGTTAGGCCGATAGAGGCTGTCCCTCATCCGTCACGCCGCTGTGCGGCGAGACGGATGAGGGAGGGGTCTAATTCATCCTGTTACCGTTTTTGTTCTAACCCCCTCCGCCATTCGAGCCAAGGCGCGTCTGACGGAAGGCCCTTCAATCGCAGCCTTTGTATTTTGACGCTTTACACCGCGCGGCCATGTCCTTCGCCTCGGCGATCTCTCCGGCGGTCATGTCCGACGCGATTTCTTTCAGCGATACCGACATGTCTTTCACGCCGTTATCTGCCCCCAGGCTGACCCACATGAGCGCGCGCACGCTGTCGCGCACGACGCCGTTACCGAATTCGTACTTGAAGCCGAGATTGACCTGCGCCTCGGCATTGCCCTGTTCGGCTGCGAGGCGAATCCACTTGGCCGACTCAGCGTAGTCGATCGCGACGCCTTGTCCCTTGCGGTACATTTCGCCCAGCAGGTTTTGCGCCGATGCCTGTCCTTGTTCGGCGGCGAGCCGAACCAACCGCGCGCCCTCCGCCTCGTCTTTCGCGACGCCAAGGCCGCCGGCATACATCATGCCGAGAGCGACCTGCGCGCGCGCGTTGCCTTGGTCCGCGGCGAGCCGATACCACTTGGCTGCTTCTTTAAGGTCCTGCGCGACGCCCTGCCCCGTCACGTGCAGCAAACCGAGATTGGCTTGCGCCTCCGCATTGCCTTGGTCTGCCGAAAGCGCGAACCACTTCGCCGCCTGCTTCTCGTCCTTCGGCGCGCCGGCGCCGCCGATGGCCATGACGCCGAGATAGACCTGCGCCGTCGCGTCGCCCGCATCCGCCAGCGGACGAAACAGCTTCAACGCCGTCGCGTCGTCGCGGCGCTCAAACGCCGCTTTCGCATCTTCAAGGGGACCGGCGGTTGAAACGCCAGCGCCCGCGACGGCGAATACGAGCGCGAATACTGTTAGGAAAAGAGCGCGAATGTTATCGGTCAATTTCGTTGCCTCGCCGTTGCGCAGCCAGCGCGACGCGACCCTAGCTCACGCGCCAGCGAAAGGCCCGCGATAGTTGGCGACCCGGTGTGCGTCGCCAAGCGGCGCAGCGTCACGTCCCCGGATTTGCGCGGGAACGTGCGTCGAGGTCGACGCGCGCTTGTTCGTGCAGGCGTGCCAAGAGTGCGGCCGTAAACGCCTTTGATATGCGCGCGACCATCGTGCAGAAGTCCGAGCCAGTAGATTATCAGCTGCGACGCACGAGTCCGAGTAGCACCAAGAGCACGACCGCCCCGATGGTGGCGTAAGCGATCGAGGTGATCAGCGGATTGCCTACGCTGAAGCTGACGCCGAGCCTCGGCAATAGCCAACCAGCCAGTAAGGCACCAACGACGCCGACGACTACGTTGCCGACCACACCGAGGCCGTAGCCCTTCACCAGGACGCCCGCCAAGAACCCCGCGACGGCGCCGACGATGATCCAGATCAACAATGATTCTGCGCTCATTTTTCGCTTCCCTTGTTTTCGCGCGCCCTTGATTGAGCCCGCTGAAATCATGCCTACACAATTCATTGGGCCTGCTGTTGTGCCCAATCATACTTTGCAGACGGCGATTTGACACCGAACCAGTGCGCTAAGCAACGGCACAGCGCCCAAGACGATCTCGGCGTGCGCCCTAGCGCACGGGACTACGCCGGCGGTTCTAGTGGAACCAGGAGCGTGAACTGAGACCCGGGGTTTCGCGCGTCCACGCTGAACTCGGCGCCGAGCTGTCCTGCAAAGGCGCGCACGATGCGCATGCCGAGGCTCTTGCCCGCCTTGGGATCGAAGTTCGCGGGCATGCCCACGCCGTCGTCGGCCACCGTCAGAACGATATGGCCTTCGCC
>JANNEL010000750.1:0-3330 GCA_031378595.1 Alphaproteobacteria bacterium | reverse complement strand
CGGCGCGCGGGTGATGACACCCAAGCTCGCGATTGTGGTGAAAGGATTTCCACGGCTGTCGGAGACATTTGTCGCGCGCGAGCTTCAGGCCTTGGAAGCGCGCGGGTTGACGTTTTCGCTGCATGCGCTGCGCAAGCCCGGCGGGGACGCGGCGCTTGTCGAAAACGAGGTGCGGGCCGCGCCTCAATATCTACCTGAATATCTGCAAGACGCACCGGCGACGGTCGCGAACGCGTTCTTGGCAGCGCGCAAGCTGCCCGGATTTGACACGGCGTGGCGCGCATTTCGGGCCGATCTCGCCTCCGAGTTCGCGCGAGCGCGCGCACGGCGGTTTGGCCAGGCGTGCGTTTTGGCTTCGCAAATGCCCTCGAGCGTGCGCCACGTCCATGCGCATTTTGCGCACAGCCCGACGTCCGTGGCGCGCTATGCGGCGCTGATGCGCGGGATTGGTTTCAGCGTTTCCGCTCATGCGAAAGACATTTGGACGGCGCCTGAGTGGGATTTGAAACGTAAACTTGCGGGCGCGGCGTTCGTCACCGTTTGCAACAAGGCAGGGTGCGAGCGGCTACGTGGGTTCAACGCAAACGCACCGCTGAAGTTGATCTACCATGGATTGTCGCGGGATGTGATTGCGGACACAGCGCGAGCGCAAACGCGCGACGGCGCTGACGCGCGTGATCCTGTTCGCATTGTTTGTGTCGCGCGCGCCGTGGAGAAGAAGGGTTTGCGGCGCCTACTTGATGCGTTGGCGTTGTTGCCGCAGGAGCTGTCGTGGCGGCTCGATCATTATGGCGGCGGTGAGTTGTTGGGTGAATTGAAGGAGAAATCACGCGGCCTTGGCTTCGACGGGCGGGTGACGTGGCACGGGCCGCAGGCGCATCGCGAAATCATTGCTGCGCTCGATGCCTGCGATCTCTTCGTGCTGCCGGCGGTCGTGGGTGCAGACGGCGACCGCGACGGGATTCCGAACGCGTTGCTTGAGGCGCAAGCGCGCGGTCTGGCCGTGGTTGCGTCGCGCGTCGGCGGCATCGATGAAGCTGTTTCGGAGGGACGCACGGGGCGCCTTGTTGAGCCAGGCGATGTCGATGCGTTGCAACGCGCGCTGACCGAGTTGATCCGAGCGCCTGGCGCCCGTCAGGCCCTTGGCGCTGCGGCGCTTGAGCAGGTCCGGCGCACCGGCGACGCCGAAACGGGGTATGATCAGATCGCTGCCCTGCTGACGGAACGGATGGCCGGTTGATGCGCGTCGCGTTCTATTCGCCGATGGCCGAGCCGGATGCGCGCGTCGCATCCGGTGTGCAGCGCATGGGGACGCTGCTGCAACGGGCGCTGAAAGGCGCGAGCATGGATGTCGTCCAGCCCAGATTGCCCCGCACGTACGAGGGGCGCGGCGACGCGGCCAAGCAGACCGCCCTCAAAGCGGAGGGCGAGCACGCGGCGGCTGCGTTCATTCAGGCAGTGCGTGCGGGGCGAGAAGCGAAGCCCGATCTGTGGTTCAGCTATCACGTCTATTACAAGTCGCCGGACTGGATCGGGCCTTCGGTTTCGCGCGCGCTTTCAATTCCGTACTTGATTGCCGAGGGATCGCACGCGCCAAAGCGTGCTGGCGGGCCGTGGGCGCTGGGGCATGACGGCTCAACGGCGGCGCTTCGCGCGGCGGACCGATTGCTTGCGATGACGGTGTTCGATCGCTTCTGTCTCGATCAACTCGCGCGGGGACGGGTGCGGGATTTGAAACCGTTCATCGATGTCGCTGCCTTCGGTGGTCCGCGAGAGCCCGCAGCGCAAGTGCGGTTTGTGGCAGTGGGAACCATGAAGGACGACCGGAAGCGGGCGAGTTACGCCTTGCTTGCGGCGGCCTTGCGGCACGTCGATGTTCCTTGTTCGCTGCGTGTTGCTGGCGACGGGCCGCATCGGGGCGAAATCGAAACGATGTTTGCCGGGCTCGACGTTCAGTTCGCGGGGATGGTTTCGCCGGATCGCATCCCGCCGTTCTTGGCGCTCGGCGACGTGTTTGCCTGGCCGGGGCTTGGTGAGGCCTATGGGCTCGTGTTTCTGGAGGCGCAGGCCGCTGGACTCGGGGTCGTCGCTTGCCGCGATCGCGGCGTTCCTGATGCCGTGCAGGATGGGCGCACGGCGCTGCTGAGCGCGCCTGGCGATGTCGCTTCCTATGCCGTGAATCTCAAACGAATGGCCTCCGACAGCGCGTTGCGGCGGCAGCTTGGTGATGCCGGGCGGATGTTCGTTGCTCGGGAACGGAGCGTTGAGGCTGCCGCGCGTACACTTGCCGCTGTGATTGCGGAGTTCGCTGAATGAGCGCGCGCGTCTTCATTTGGGTGCAGCATCTGCTCGGCTTCGGGCACTTCGCGCGCGCCAAGGTGGTGGCCGAAGCGCTGCGCGATGCGGGGTTTGCCGTGACGCTCGCCAGTGGCGGGGTGACGCCGGCCGAGGCCGTGCCCAAAGGCGTTTCGTTTGTGCAACTGCCCGCGGCGCGCGCGAAAGACGAATTGTTCGACGAACTCGTTGATGAGCGCGGGTTGGATGTCGATCACAGCTGGCATGAAGGCCGGCGCGATAGATTGCTTGAGGCGTTTCGGCGCGCGCAACCAGACGTGCTGATCACGGAGACGTTTCCGTTCGGGCGGCGGTTGCTTGAGTTCGAGCTCATTGCGCTGCTTGAGGAGGCGAAGCGTTCGCCTGGACGACCAAAGATCGTGTCGTCGGTGCGGGACGTGTTGCAGCGGCCGCGAAAGGACGTGCGAGCCGCTGCCATGGTCGTGCGCGCTCACGACTTTTATGACGCTGTTATCGTTCACGGCGATCCAAGTGTGTTGCGCGTAGAGAAGAGTTTTCCTGAGATGGAAGCGATCACCGCGCGCTGCGTCTATACCGGGTACATCTGCGCCGATATCCCTCAACGAACCGGCCTGCGCCGCGAGATTCTTATTTCGGCAGGCGGTGGTGCGGCGGGCCAAGGCTTGATTGCGGCAGCGTTGGAGGCGCGGCGGCTCAGCCGTGCGGCAGAAGCACCCTGGACCTTCGTGACGGGGCCGCTGACCGCGATGCCACCGGCAGTTGACGGCATCACGATGGTGCGGTCATTGCCGGATTTTCGTGCGCGGCTTGCGAACGCGGCCGTGTCGATTTCGCAGGCGGGCTACAACACGCTGATCGAGACGGTGAAGGCGCGCACACCCGCAATCGTTGTTCCGTTCGAGACGGATCGCGAGCAGGAGCAAGTCACGCGGGCGCGGGCTTTCGTGGATCTGGGGCTTGTGCGGATGATACGATCGAAGATGCTAGAGCCACATGGGTTGGCCCGCCTGATCG
>JANNEL010000749.1:0-1783 GCA_031378595.1 Alphaproteobacteria bacterium | reverse complement strand
CCCATAAACTGACGTCGCTCAGATTTGCTGTGGCAGGCCTTATGGTAATGAAACCCGGCATCAAAGCCACTGCTGAGCTCGCTCGTGTAGCTGACGCTCTTGCCCACACCGGCGCACCAGAGAGCGCCGTGCCAGTTCTTGAGGAAGCTACGGCCCAGGTGATGCGTGAGATTACGCAAAAGCGGATGCTGACATCAGCCGAGGACCACGTCAGCGCAATCGTCCGCAAACTAAAGAACCTAAAGATCGGGGCTGCGACTGCGGAGTCGTCAGAACCGGTGTCTAAGCCCGCCTACACGCTCGACGACGCCGATGAGTAACCCGACCGTTCTCGAAATCATGCTGCATGGGCGGCGCGTGGGGACGTTGACGCGGTTCGACAACGACCGTTCGTTGTTTGCGTTCGATCAGGCTTACGTTGACGATGAGGCGCGCGATACGCTCAGCTTGTCGTTCAAGGCGGCGACCGGCGGGTTACTCACCGACACGCGGGCGACGCAGCGGCGGCTCATACCGTTCTTCGCCAATCTTCTGCCCGAGGCGGAGATGGCGAAGTACCTGGCGGAGCGGGCCGGCGTGCATCCGCAGCGGGAGTTCTTTCTGCTTTGGGTGTTGGGGCAGGATCTTCCCGGCGCGATCACGGTCAGGCCGCTCGACGGCGACGCGCTGCCGCCGGCAGCCGGCGCGGCCGCGCGCGAGCGGCGGCTCAGCGAACCGGCGCTTCGGTTTTCGCTCGCCGGCGTGCAACTCAAATTCTCCGCCGTCGCGGCGGCCACCGGCGGGCTCACGATCAGCACAACAGGCACCGGCGGGTCGTGGATCGTGAAGCTACCGTCGCAGAAGTTTGCGCGCGTGCCGCAGAACGAGTTCGCCATGATGACGCTGGCCAAGGACGTGGGCATCGACGTGCCGGCGTTCAAGCTCGTGAAGACGGGCGAGATCGAAGGCTTGCCGCGCGGCATGGGCAAGCTTGAACCGACTGCGTATGCGATCAAACGGTTCGACCGGATGGCCAAAGGCTTGAAGCTGCACATCGAGGATTTCGCACAGGTGTTCGGGGTCTATCCGGACGACAAGTACAAACGCGCGAGTTACTCCAATATTGCGGCGGTGGTCGCGGCTGAGGCAGGCTCAGATGCCGCCGACGAATTCGTGCGGCGGCTGGTGTTCAACGTGCTCATCGGCAATGCCGATATGCACTTGAAGAATTGGTCGCTGATCTATCCGGACCGGCGCACGGCAGCGCTCGCCCCGGCCTACGACTTCGTGGCGACGGTCGCCTATCTCGACGACGAGAAGCTTGCGCTCAACGTCGCCACGACGAAGAAGTTCGCAGAGGTGGACCGCGAGGAGATCGCGGCGTTCGCGCGGAAGGCGCGGCTGCCGCAGAAGCATACGCTCACCGTGGCGGCTGAGACGGTCGAGCGCTTCCACGCGGCTTGGCGCAAGCGGAAGAAGGCGCTCGATCTGCCGAAGGCCGCCATCGCCGCGATCGAGGCCAACGTGAAGCGCGTGCCGTTGGCGAGGGGGTGAGGGCGCTCGATAATTGGCCGGCCGCGCTTGCTTGCCCGCCGCAGCCACTTGGCGAAGGCTTGAGCCCTCCCGCCCAGGGTCGCGCGGCGTGTGCTGCAAGGATGTGAACCACGAACTTCACGAAAAACACGAAGCGCTCTGCCTCTTCGTGACGTTCGTGCTTTTCGTGGTTCCGCTCACTGCTCTTCTTTCATTGTCATGGTCCGCGAAGGCGGACCACCCACGACTTGAAACGGTGGCGGGGGCGAGG
>JANNEL010000703.1:0-1881 GCA_031378595.1 Alphaproteobacteria bacterium | reverse complement strand
AAGCCAAGAGCCAGCCCATGTCGGCCTGGAACTTCAGGCCGGAGAAGGCCCAGCAGCCGACGCCGATGGCAATTGTCAGCGCGGTGTAGACGACGGCCGCTCCTTCTTCCCGCATCGCCGAGATGAAGGCGTCGTCCATCGATGCGCCTTCTTTCAGATGGGTTTCGATGCGCTCGTAGAGATAGAGGCCATAGTCGACGCCGATACCGGCGGCGAGCACGAAGACGGGCAGCGTCGTCACGGTCAAGCCGATCTCGAGCCAGGAAAGAAGCCAGAGGCCGAGCGCGTTCGCGAGCGCCAGCGGCGCGATGCAACAAGGCACCGCGCGCCAATCGCGGAAGGCGGCGAAGATCAGGATTCCGATGACGCCGAACACAAGCAATGGCGCCGTGTAACGCGCTTCGCGCACAGCGTCGTTGATTGCGGTAAGGACGCCGCCATTGCCGGTCGCCAGGCGGAAAGTCACGCCCTCTACCTTATTCGCGGCGATAAAAGCTTCGGCAGCCGCGGCGACGCGGCGGAGTGTGCCGTCACGGTGGTCGGTCAGATAAACCGCGATGGGCAACAGCGTACAATCGCTGTTGCGCAATCCCGTCGCGTCCGAGATCGCGCCCGTCGCGACGGCAAGCACGTCGGGCGCCTTCGGCAAGACGCGCCATTTGAGGTTCCCCTCTTGCACGATCGAATAGACGAAGCGCGAGGCTTCGGGCAGCGACATCACGGACTTCACACCTTCGACGCTGCGCATCGCCACGCCGAAGCGTTCGACGAGCGCCATGACCTTGTAATCGACGCAGGCATCGACAGGCGCGACGGTGACAATCACGAAACTGTCGAGGTCGAGATCGAAGTTTCTCGCGATTGCGGCGGCATCGACGTTGTAGCGGGCACTCTCCCAAAGCTCCTGCGCGCCCGGCCGCTGGTGACCCACGCCGACGCCGAGCGCGTTCCAGATAGCGGCCCCGCCGAGAACGCTGCTCACCAGGAGAACGATCAGCGCAGGTACCGGGCGCGCGTCGCGCGAAAAGGCGGCCATGAAGCGCCGACGCGCATCGAGGAGATGGCGCTGGCGTTCCACCGCCGCTTCGTCGAAATGCACGGTGCTCATCGCCAGCGGCAGCATGACCAGGTTCGAGACAAATTTAAGCGCGATGCCTATCACCGCGATCACCGCAAGATCTTCGACGAACGGGATCGGGATGAGCAGGATCGCGCCGAAGCTCGCGATCACGGTGACGAGCGCAAAGAAGCCGGGGAGCAGCAGGTGACGGAATGTGCGCTCCGCGGCTTCTTTCGAAGTACGTCCGTTGACGATTGAGACGAGGAAGCGGTTGATCTGCTGAACGCCATGGCTGACGCCGATGATGTAGATCAGGAAGGGAATGATAAGGCCCAAGGGGTGGAGGCTGAGGCCCGCGACGCGCACGATCGCGAGAAGCCAGGCGATCGAGGCGGCCGAGCAGAGGACCGTGACAATCGTGAGCGCGAGCGAGCGCGAGTAATACCAGAGCGCAAGCGCGTTCAGTACGAAAGCGAGCCCAAAAAAGGCGAGCACGTTCGTCGCTTCATTGCCGATGTCGCCGACAAACTTCGTAAAGCCGATGATCCGGATCGTAATGTCGCCGGTTTCGAACTTGCCGCGGATCTTGGCCTCGAGTGCGTTGGCGACGGCGATGAAGTCGGTCTTGCTGCCGTCCGGCATCAGGGGCTCGATGGCAGCGTGGATCATAGCCGCTTTCCCGTCGAGACCGAACAAGCGGCCGCGATAGCCGCCTTTGTTGGCGTCGGCGCGAATGGTGCGGACATCGCCTTCACTCAGCGCATCGGCGGTGACGGTTGCGGGAACAAGCTGTCGGCCCTCGACCGCGCCCTCCGTTGCTT
>JANNEL010000695.1:0-6059 GCA_031378595.1 Alphaproteobacteria bacterium | reverse complement strand
GGCAGACGATTTGGAGAAGGAGTTGCTCCAAGTTGCCCGGACAGTGTTGGAGTACTCACGCGAGAAGGGCTATCAGAACATTGGCGTGCTGAAGTTCATGAGGAAGCCGAGCCGGCAGCCCGAGAGGCGCAAATATGTGAGCAGTTGAGCGATGTGAGTTGGTGTCGTTGCTTCGATCGATTTCACTTCGACGACAATGACGCCGTTGATCAGCATATCCATGCGATAGCCTTCATCGATCTTTATGCCGTTGTAGAAGATGGGCTGGACGACTTGCCGTTTTACGTCGAGCCCGCGTTTTGCAAATTCGTATGCAAGGCAATGTTCGTACGCGGACTCCAGCAAGCCCGGCCCAAGCGTCTTGTGAACGTTGAAGCCCGCATCGACCACGACGGTTGCAAGACGCTCGATATCGTCGGGCAAGCGCACGGAAAGTTGCTCAATCATGGTTACGTCCCAAACGTCTTGGTGCCCCTTCGTGAATCCTTAGAGTGCTTCGTGTTTAGGTGGGCGGCGGAGCGAGGCCCGGCATTTGGTGAATAGCACCTCGGCTCAAGGCTGTCGAACGTAACAAGAACGAAATCTTGCTTTCGGGCGGGGTTTGCGCTATATTTTGTGGTCCCCGGACCTGACAGGAACGTGCCTGCGCGATGGCGAAGCTTGCCCCGATTTCTGAGCAGATTTGGCAGCTGAAGTACCGGCTTCAGGGGCCGGGTGTTGTGCATGCGGATGCGTCGATCGAGGAAACTTGGGCGCGAGTTGCGGGCGCTGTGGCGCTCGCCGAGCGGCCGGAGAACCGGGCGTTCTGGACGGGTGAGTTTCAAAAGGCGCTGGCGGACTTTCGCTTCTTGCCTGCTGGGCGCGTGATCGCGGGCGCGGGTTCCGGGCGGACGGTTACGCTTTTCAATTGCTTCGTCATGGGCGCGATCGGCGACGACATGACGGGCATCTTCGACAATCTGCGCGAAGCGGCGCTGACGATGCAGCAAGGCGGCGGCATCGGGCACGACTTCTCGACCATTCGGCCCGCAGGAGCCGCGGTGAAGGGCGTGGGCGCCGATGCGTCGGGGCCGGTCTCGTTCATGGATGTGTGGGACGCGATGTGCCGCACGATCATGTCCGCAGGCTCGCGGCGCGGCGCGATGATGGCGACGTTGCGTTGCGACCATCCGGACATCGAGGCGTTCATCGAGGCCAAGCGCGACAAGGAGCGGCTGCGCAACTTTAACCTCTCCGTCCTTGTCACCGATGCGTTCATGACGGCGGTCGAGAGGGATCAGCCGTGGGATTTGGTGTTCGACAAGAAGGTTTATCGCACGGTGTCGGCGCGCGGGCTTTGGGACCGCATCATGGCGTCGACCTATGCCTACGCGGAACCCGGCGTCGTCTTCATCGACCGGATCAATCAGCGGAACAATCTTTGGTATGCCGAGACGATCTCGGCGACGAACCCGTGCGGCGAGCAGCCGTTGCCGCCTTATGGCGCGTGTCTGCTGGGTTCGATCAATCTAACGAAGCTGATAAGGGCGCCGTTCACGGCGGAAGCGAAGCTTGACGAGGTGGAACTCGACCGGCTGACGCGCGTCGCGGTGCGCTTCCTCGACAATGTGATCGACGTGTCGAATTATCCTCTGCCGAGCCAAGAACGCGAGGCGAAGGCGAAGCGGCGGATCGGGCTTGGCGTCACGGGGCTGGCGGATGCGCTGATCATGTGCCGCGTTCGGTACGGCAGTGCCGAGTCGGTTGCGCTGATCGAGCGGTGGTTCAAGGCGCTGCGGCGGGCGGCCTATTCGGCGTCGTGCGAATTGGCTTCGGAAAAGGGCTCGTTCCCGTCGTTCGACCGGCCGAAGTTCTTGGCCGGGCAGACGGTGGCCGAGCTTGACGCGGAGTTGAAGGCGCTGATCAACGCGCACGGGATTCGCAATGCGTTGCTGACCTCGATCGCACCGACCGGGACCATTTCGCTGCTCGCCGAGAACGTGTCGAGCGGGATCGAGCCGGTGTTCGCCTATACCTATAAGCGCAAGATCACGCAGGCGGATGGGACGCGGAGCGAAGAGGCGGTCGAGGATTATGCGCACCGGCTGTTCCGGCAAATGCGCGGAAATGAGCCCCTGCCCGACTATTTCGTGAATGCGCAGGAGCTTTCGCCGGATTCGCATATCGCAGTGCAAGCGGCCGCGCAGAAATATGTCGACAGTTCGATCTCGAAGACCGTGAATTGCCCCGCGGACATTTCGTTCGAGGCGTTCAAGGACGTGTACCTGAACGCCTTCGAGAGCGGGTGCAAGGGTTGCACGACGTGGCGGCCGAACGACATCACGGGATCGGTATTGAGCGTGGACGAACCGCGCGCGGCCGCGCCAGCGCCGAAGCTTGAGGCGGTGCCGACCCCTACTGCGGAAGTGTTTGCGCCGACAGTGAAGACGAAGGACGGCGGGGTCGTCTACATCTCACGGCCGCTCGACCGGCCGGAGGCGTTGCCGGGCACGACGTACAAACTGCGCTGGCCGGAGTCCGACCACGCGATCTACATCACGATCAACGACACGGTCGAAGGCGGACGAAGGCGCCCGTTCGAGATCTTCATCAACTCGAAGAACATGGAGCACTACGCCTGGACCGTCGCGTTGACGCGGATGATTTCGGCGGTGTTCCGGCGCGGCGGCGACGTGTCGTTCGTGGTCGACGAGCTGAAGGCCGTGTTCGACCCGCGCGGCGGGCAGTGGATGAACCGGCAATATGTCCCCTCACTTCTGGCTGCGATCGGCGGGGTGATCGAGGAGCATATGATCGCGATCGGGTTCCTGGCGCGCGCTACGCCCTCGCCCTACCCCACCCAGCCCAAGGTCGCCAGCATCGGCGAGCGTGTGTCCGGCGGGCTGGATGCCTCTACTGATAGTGTCCCCGGCGCTGGGACGGCGCCTGTCGGGACCGGACAGTCGTTCAAGTTCTGCCCGCGCTGCTCCAGCCCCAGCCTGACCCGGATCGAGGGTTGCGACACGTGTATGAACTGCGGCTACTCGCGTTGCAGCTGAGATGACGGCTGGCCAAAGTCGTCGTAGTCTCGCTCCTCGTGGACACGTTTAAGAACATATTCCAAGCCTCGGCAGCAGCGGTGCGTGCGCACTTCGCGTTGATCGCGATCTTTGTGCCGATCGCGCTCATCGTGCTTGCGCTCGGCGGCTACGGCATGTGGTGGCGCACGGTCGCCGACAGCGTCCGCGAACAAGTGGTTCAGTACCAAGCTCTGCAGCGCAAACTCGGTCGCGACGTGACGTGGGACTCGTTTGCCATCGACGGGTTTCCCTACCGGCTCGAGGCGACGCTGAACACGCTGCACTTTACGGCGCCGGATCGCGGCAGCGCGTGGGACGGCGAGCGCGTCGTCGTGCGCGTGCCGCCTCTGGCGCTTGGGCGCGTCGCGATTTCGTTCGAGGGGCAGCAGCATTATTTCTACGCGCGCGAACGCTGGATCGAAACGAACGCGCGCGCGGATAAGGCGCTGCTGACCGTCAAGAGCGCGGGCGACGGGCGCGAACTCGTCAAGCTCGACATCGAACGGCTGACCGGCAAAGCGAAGCTCGACGAGACGGATTTCAATTTCATCGTCGATGCCGCGGTCGGCGGCTTCAGCGTCGCAAAAGCGACCGCGGGGCTGCCGCGTGTCGAGGCGACGGCGCGGCTTGAGAACGTGGCGCTGCAGGGTACGTTCGACCTTCCGCTCGGTTCGTCGATCCAGTTGATCGATATCGATGCCGGGCTTGAGCTGCCCGCGCGGTTCCCGGACCCATCGCTCGGCGCGCTTATCGCCGCGTGGCGGCAGACCGGCACGCCGATCGACGTGCACCGCTTCGCGCTCGAATGGGGCGGGGTCAGCGTCGGCGGATCAGGCACGTTTACGCTGGACGCGAACGCACTGCCGCAAGGGCGGTTCAGCCTGACGCTCGGCAATCATCCGCGCATCTTGGAGCTTCTCGAGGCTTACGGCTGGATCAACGCGGAAAAGCGCGCGACGGCGAAGAAGGTGCTCGACGTGCTGGCGTTTATGAGCGGCGACAAGCAGCGCCGCGTGACCGTGCCGCTTCGGATCGACAAGGGCGATATCTATGTGGGCCCGGTGAAGATCGCGACGCTGATGCCGTCGCCCACCGCCGAGGTGCGGATTGCGCCTGTGGAAGCGAGCGCACCCTAAGGCTTTTTCGTGTCGCGGCCGAAGTTCGAGGCGGGCGTGTCTTGGCCGGCGTCGATGACTTCGCGGCGGATCGCGCGCGTCTTCGTGAAGAGGTCGAACAGCATGTCGCCTTCGCCCCAACGGATTGCACGTTGCAGGCGTGAGAGGTCTTCCGAAAAGCGGCCGAGGACTTCCAGCACGGCTTCGCGGTTGTTTAAGAATACGTCGCGCCACATCGTGGGGTCGGAGGCGGCGATGCGGGTGAAGTCGCGAAAGCCGCCGGCTGAGAATTTGATCACTTCGCTTTGCGTTACCTGCTCGAGGTCGCTTGCCGTGCCTACGATGTTGTAGGCGATCAAGTGCGGCACGTGACTGGTGATGGCGAGCACGATGTCGTGGTGCTTTGCGTCCATCACTTCGACGCGCGAGCCCAGGCCGCGCCAGAAGTCGCCGAGCTTTTGCACGGCCGTTTCGTCGGTGCCGGCGGGCGGCGTTAGGATGCACCAACGGCCGTCGAACAATTCTGCGAAGCCCGCGTCGGGGCCGGAGTTTTCCGTGCCCGCGATCGGGTGGCCGGGGATGAAATGGACGCCAGCGGGCACGTGCGGGCCGATGTCGCGCACTGCCGCCATCTTCACGGAGCCGACGTCGGTGACGATGGCGCCGGCTTTCAGTGCGGGTGCGATGGCTTCGGCAACTTGGCCGAACGCACCGACGGGCGTGCAGAAGACGACGAGGTCGGCGTCGCGCACCGCTTCTTTCGGGTCGGCGTGGATGGCGTCGCAAAAGCCGAGTTCGCCTGCGCGTTTGCGCGTCGCCTCAGTGTTCGCGTGGCCTGCGATGTGGGCGGCGAGGCTGCCGCGGCGCATTGCGTGGGCCATCGAGGCGCCGATCAGGCCGACGCCAAGGAGTGCCACTTTCGTGAAGATGGGGCCGGTGCGCGTGGTCATGACATGAACTCTTGAAGCGCGGCGACGGCCGCTTTGTTGCCTTCCTCGGTACCGACGGAGAGGCGCAGGCAGTTCGGCAGGCCATAGGCGCCGACCGCGCGCAAGATGACGCCGCGGTCCATCAGGAACTTGTCTGCTGCGGCAGCGGTCTTCGCGCCGGTTGCTGGAAACTCCATCAGCAGGAAGTTGCCGACGCTGGGGCTCACCTTGAGGCCGGTCGCGGCGATCTGTTCCGTGAGCCAGGCCAACCACTTTGTGTTGTGGGCCTTGGCTTTCGCTGCGTGTGCCTTGTCGTGGATTGCGGCGACGGCGGCGGCTTGGGCTGCGGTCGAGACGTTGAAGGGGCCGCGGACGCGGTTCAGTGTGTCGACGACGCTGGCCGGCGCGTAGGCCCAGCCGACACGGAGTGCAGCGAGGCCGTGGATCTTCGAGAACGTGCGCGTCATCACCGTGTTGTCGGTCGTCGCCACGAGTTCGATGCCGCTTTCGAAGTCGTTGCGCTCGACATAGTCGGCGTAGGCCGCGTCGATGACGAGGAGGCAGTCCTTCGGCAGGCCTGAGCGCAGGCGCCGCAGTTCGGCCGCGGTGTTGTAGCTGCCGGTCGGGTTATTCGGGTTCGTGACGAAAACGATCTTCGTTTTGTCCGTCGCGCGGGCGAGCAAGGCGTCAATGTCCGTGCGCAGCTCCGGCTCGGGCACCGTGACGGGCGTGGCGCCGGCGGCGCGTGCCACGATCGGATAGACGATGAAGCCGTGAGCACTGTAGAGAACTTCATCGCCCGGCGCGCAGTAGATTTGCGGCAGCAGGTGAAGCAACTCGTCGGAGCCATTGGTCATGCGAACGGCCCAACTGACTTTCACCTTGCTCGCCCTTTTCGGACTGACCGTTGTGGGGAGCCAACTATCCTGCGGCGCACCGCCGCAGACTGCACCAGC
>JANNEL010000662.1:0-2350 GCA_031378595.1 Alphaproteobacteria bacterium | reverse complement strand
GCGGATCTTTGTGGCCGCGCGATTTCTCGACGCCGGACGATACATCAACGGCGTGCGCTCGCGTGGTACGGATTGCTTCGGCGATATTGTCGGGGTTAAGGCCGCCGGAGAGCATCCACGGCTTCGTCCATTTTTCGCCGGCGATCAGCTTCCAGTCGAATGCGAGGCCGTTGCCGCCGGGAAGGGCCCCCGCTTTCGCGTCGAACAGGAGCCAGTCGGCGACGTGCTCGTAGGCGCGGGCGCGCGCGATGTCGGCCGCGGTTTCGATGGCGATCGCTTTCATCACGGGCACACGAAATGTGTTTCGGATGGCGCTCACGCGTTCGGGCGTTTCGTCGCCGTGGAGTTGCCACATCTGCGGGTGCAGGCCCGCGGAGATTTCGTGCAAGGTTTCGTCGTTCGCATCGACCGTCAGCGCGACGCTGCGCAAGCCGGGCGCACGTGTGGCGAGGCTTCCGGCTTCACCTGCCGAGATGTTGCGCGGACTTTTGGCATAGAAAACAAAGCCCGCGTGCGTGGCGCCCGCGCGGGCCGCGGCGTCGATCGCTTCCGCCGTGCGGATGCCGCAGATTTTGACGCTGCCGCTCATGCCGCGGCGTGCAGCAGGTCGTCGCGAATGGCGCGTGCGGCAGCGGCGGGTTCCGCGGCTTCGGTGATCGGGCGGCCGATGACGAGGATGTCGGCGCCGAGCTTCATCGCTTCGCGCGGGGTCATCACGCGCTTCTGGTCGCCGGTCGCGGCACCCGTAGGGCGGATGCCAGGCACGATCAGCATGAAGTCGCGGCCCAACTCGCGGCGCAGCGGTTCGATCTCGTGCGCGCTGCACACGACGCCGTCGAGGCCGGAGGTTTTCGCGAGCTTCGAGAGACGGATGACGTGCTCCGACGGCGAGCCAGAGACGCCGGTCGCCGCCAGATCGGATTGATCGAGGCTGGTCAGCATCGTGACGGCGATGACCTTCGGCCGCTTCGCGCCGGCCGTTGCCGCGGCATCGGCGGCGGCGCGCATCATCGCGGGGCCGCCTGCCGCGTGAATGTTGACGATGGCGACACCGAGCGGCAGCACTGCACGAATACCGCCCGCGACGGTGTTCGGGATGTCGTGCAGTTTCAGATCGGCGAAGACCGGCAGGCCAACCTCCACGATCTTCGCGACGCCTTGCGGCCCGTTCGCGTTGAAGAACTCGAGCCCGATCTTCAAGCCGCCGACATAGGGCTTGATCGCCTTCGCCCACGCGAGCGCTTTGCTCACATCGGTGGTGTCGAGGGCGCAGAAGACGGGGTTCGCGGGCGTGCTCATGTTGCGCCGCTTATAAGCACGGTTTCGGCGGGTGGCAACGCGTTCGGATTAACCGTCCAAGGCTGCGTCCAAGTGGATGTCGACCGCGGCCAACGCCTTCGAGACCGGGCAGCCTTCCTTTGCGGTTTTGGCGAGTTCGGCAAATTTGGCGGCGTCGACGCCGGGCACGCTTGCGCGGGTGACGAGTTCGATGCGGTTGATCGTGAGGCCTGTCGGCGTCGCGACCAGGTGCACGGCCGCTTCGGTGCGAATGTAGGTGGGCGGCGTCTTGTTCGTGGTGAGCTGTGCGGAGAGCGCCATCGTGAAGCAGCCGGCGTGCGCTGCGCCGATCAGTTCTTCGGGCGTCGTTTCGCCGGCGCCGCCTTCGCTGCGCACTTTGAAACTGTAGGGACCTTCGAACACACCGCTCGCGAACTTTAGGCGGCCGGAACCTTCACGCAGTGTTCCCTTCCATTCGGCATTGGCTTTGGCGATGGGCATTTGTGCGGGCTCCTTGGTTTCGGCGGGCAACATAGGCGCGACATCGCGCTGCGGACAGGGCTAGTCGTGCTTGTAGACGAACCTTGGTGGCGGCTGGTTCAGCGGCCGATTGCACTTGACCGTCCAGGTGCGCTCCACGCCAGCGCGCGAGAAAGTGACGTCGCCGTTGCTTTCGCAGGCGACTTTGACCGCGTCAAAAGCCGCCTTGGCATCGGTGAAGAGGTTATGGCCGTTCACACTGTCGACTTCCTGGTCGCCTGAAAGGGGACCGCAACGGTCGCCAGTGTCGAATTTGAGCCAACTTTCCTCCGTCCAGAAGCCGTAGGTGCCGTTGCATTGCCTTTCGAGCATGTGCATGACGGTTGTGTTGCGGAATGCCTTCGGCTCCGGCGCGAGAGTTTCGAGTTTGGCACCGAGTGTCGCGAGGATCGCAGTGAGTTCACTCCACCGCTCAGTGCCATCACGATCGACGATGCGCGAGATCGCGTCGCGCACGGCCGGGGCGTTGCGCTCAGCGAGTTCGCGGAACATTGCAACGGAATAGTTGCCGCCGTTTGCGTCGGCGCGTTTG
>JANNEL010000660.1:0-6886 GCA_031378595.1 Alphaproteobacteria bacterium | reverse complement strand
CTAATCCACGTTTCCCAGATGCCGCCCATGGCGAACGGCTTTCCGTCCGCGCGCGAGACGAAATAGGCCTGCAGCGGCTTGTCATTCGCGTCGCGCTTCCACTCGTAGAAGCCGTCGGCCAGGATCAAGCACCGCCGCTGCCGCGCGGCGTCGCGAAACATCGGCTTCTCGAAGATCGTCTCGCCGCGCGCGTTGATCTGAGGCTTCTTTACCTCTTTGGCCCAATGCGGGATCAACCCCCACCGAACGAGCGACAGCCATCGCTTCCCGTGTACGACCCGGATGACCGGCACCAACTGTGTCGGCGCGATATTGAAACGCGGCCGCACCTCCATCGGCACGTCGCTGTCGTCGACGTCGAACCCCAGCTCGAAATCCCGCCGGAAATTCTTCAACACCACACGAAGAACGTATCGCCCGCACATGGAGCGAGACTAGCGGGTACTCGCAGCCACCGTAACCGGGGGTTTCTCCTCCACTTCCCCAGCCATCAGCGCCGGATATGGGTTCAGCGCCGGGCCATGCCACAACGATTGGCCCGCGAGCACGTGTTGGATTTGGAAGTGTAGATGCGGCGATCCGTTGCCGGCGTTCCCTGTCGCCCCGACATAGCCGATCACCCGTCCCTGCTCGACCTTCATTCCGCGCTTCAGGTCGGACGCGTACCCGTTCAGATGGGCGTAGTAATAGAGATACTTGCCCGTCGCATCGAGTTCATAGACGGCGATCCCACCCTTCCCCACCAGGTAGAGCCCGACAATGGTGCCAGTCGCCGTCGCGCGCACGGCGGTTCCCTGTGGCGCGAAAATGTCGATGCCCATGTGCTTGCGTCCGCCAGACCGCGGCGCGCCCCACGAGTCTTTGAGCTTGTCGACTCCAACGCCGACCACCGGCACCCAGAGCGGCCTCTGAGCCAGCACAGCAGGCCGCTCGACCGGTCCGCCTTGGTGTGGCGACCACATGAGCGACCCTAGACCCATCAGCGACAACACTGTCGCCGTCGCCAGCGCGACTTTTGGTTTCGTGAGGACGAGCATGCGCCAAGTTTCCAACGCACATTCGCGGCCGTCAACTCGCGCTCACGCCGCAACCGCGAGTTGGACGCTACAACTTCATCTCCGGCGTGAGCATCGACGCGCAACGGTGGCTGTGCGAACCCACGTGAATCTTCCTCCATCTCCGGCCGTGCGCCCTTGACCGCACGCCCTGGCCAAAGCAACGCTAGCCAAGCAAGAGCGCGGTCCGATACGTCATATTGGACAAGCGATTCGTACGTAGGCGGCCAGGGGGCGTCCTTAGGAAGACTAGCGAGACGACGCGGAGTGGAAATACGCGCCTATGGCCAAGAAGCCGGATAGATCGCCGCCGCCTTACAGAACCGCCATCCTCGTGCTTGGCATGCAGCGAAGCGGCACGTCGGCCCTCGCACGCATTGTGAATTTCTTGGGCGCCGCGATGCCCCGCCACCTCGTACCGGCGAACGAGTGGAACCCGCGCGGCTATTGGGAGTCCGCACCGCTCGCCACCTTGCACGACGAAATGCTCGCCGAACTCGACTCCTCATGGGACGATTGGCGCGCACCGCCCGCACGCTGGAAAGAAAGCGAGACGGCAACCCGCTTCGCAAACAAGATTCGGATGGCCGTCGACGAAGAATTCGGCAACGCCCAGCTCTTCGTCCTCAAAGACCCGCGCATGTGCCGGACCCTGCCCTACTGGATGTCGATCCTTGAAAAGTCCGGCATCCGTTCCGCGCCGTTGCTCGTTGTCCGCAACCCGCTTGAGGTCGCCGAGTCGCTGCGAGAGCGCGACGGCATCCCGTTCGAGAAGGCCATGCTCCTGTGGCTTCGCCACAACCTCGATGTCGAATTCGAAACGCGCCACCTGCCGCGCACCATCGTGACGCTCGACGCGTTGCTCGAAGACTGGAAGCTTCTAGCGGTGCAATCGGGTGCGCGAATGGGTGTGCAATGGCCGCGCCAGCCGAACGACGCCGCCAGCGACGTGCGCGAGTTCCTGGATATTGAACTGCATAACCACCGCGCCACGTTGGCCGAACTCGACGCGCATACGGAAGTGCCGCATTGGGTCAAGACGGCCTATCGCGCGCTGACCCTGCTGTGCGACGAACCGAAGGCTGCCGAGCCCAAACGCGAACTCGATCGCATGCGCGCGGCCTTCGCCGAGAGTTCGCGCCTCTTTGGCGTCGTCGCGTTCGCGCAGACTGAGGCGGTAAAAAAAGCCGAAAAGGAAGTTGCCGAAGCGACTGCGCGCGGCGCAAAAGCCGATGCGCTGAAAGCCGATCTAGCCAAGGCGCGCGAGGACAAGGCCGAGGCCACGAAACGCTTGCGGGCGATGGAAAGCGATCTGACCGCTGCCCGTGCACGCTGCGCCGAATTCGAAAAGATGGGCCTGGAGCTGGAAACGGCACTCGGCCAAATCAAAGGCGAAGCGAAAGAAGCGTCGAACGTCGCTGACGAGCACCAACGCCGCTCGGAGATGTCGGTCCAAAAGGTCACTGCTTTGATGACAGAGATCGCCGAACTCGAGAAGAAGCGCGTTCAGGCACAAGAAACCGTCAAGAAGGCCGTCACCGACGCGAAGGAACTTCAAACCCTCGCCAAGCACTTGAGCGAACGAACGGACGCGATCGAGATCCAGCTCAAGGCGCAGATAAAGAAGAGCGACAAGGCTCACGCCGAAATGGAAGAAGCGCGGGGCCGCGCTGTCACAGCGCTCGCCAATGCCATGGATTTGAGCAAGCAGCTGGCCGCCGCCAAGGAACAGATCCACACCCACGAAACCCGCGCCATCAAAGCGCAGGCCGAAGCACGCCAGCATCAAGAGGCGCTGGCCGCCGCGCGCGAACGCATATCCGAGCTCGAAGCAAACGAGCGCGATATCCTGACCGAGGCGTCGGAGCTGCGCGCCGAGCTCGCAGACTCGTGGAATCAGACCGGCACCGCGCCGCAAGGATCGGGCGAGGCGAAGCACAGCGCCCTAAGCGGTGGCGACCTTGAATCCCGCGCGCGGCGCGTCGAAGAAGACTTGCGCTTCGAGCGTATGCACGTGCAGCACCTGGAGCGGCGCCTAACCAGCTGGAGCGGCATTGCGAGCGCGGCCTTGCGCAAAATCACGCGGCTCGGTCGCAAGCCACCGCCAAAGCGCAAACCCACGAAGCGGCTCGCCGGTCCCGTCCCCGCGCGCGGTTAGCCGTATCCACGAATTTGGCTAAACTTTTCGTCGGATCGCGAGCATCCGCTTGGCGAAAACATGGCGAAATTTGAGCCTCAATCTCACTGACATGATTGCGCACATTGGATAAACCACCTGCTTATCCAACCGCCGCGAACCTCGAACAGATTTTGGCCGCGCTGCGCCGTCGCTAAAAATTCTCCAAATTGCCTGGGCACGCCTTCAGTCTCCCTTGATGTGATGGCGTCACACTCGGCGCGTTGAAACTCGGGGGCATTCAAGGAGTCCCGCTATGTCGGATATGAGCGTTATCACGTTTTACTGGCACATCCTGGTCAACCAGGTCGGCAAACTTGGCTTGCCCGTCGACAAATACTTGGCGGCTTACGCGCTAATAGCGCTGTTCGTTTACGCCTTGGGTTACGTCTCGAAGCACCTGGCCGGTCACGGCGACTAAGTTCAGGCGGCGGGCGCCTGCTCGTGACCGCCTGCGACAGCGACAAGTTTGTCGACGCGGCGTTGCACCGAAGGATGTGTCGAGAATAAGTCCGCAACGGTGTTGCGCTTGTTCTCGATACACATTTCCATAATCCCGGAAGGTACCGACGGCATCTCGGACTTGCCCTCGATCTTGCGCAATGCGCTGATCATGGCATCCGGATTTTTCGTGAGTTCGACGGACCCGGCGTCGGCCAGATATTCGCGCGAGCGCGACAGCGCAAAGCGGATCACAAGCGACAAGAACCACGCGATCGCAATGATCACGACCGCGATCAAGATCGCGATCGCCCCGCCACCCTTATTCTTGCCGCCGCCGGACGACGACCCGCCGCTGCTGCGCCAGCGCGTCGAGCGGATGCCTTGCGCGCCGTTGTCGAATAATCCGCGGAACACCATCTCGCCGACAAACGTGATCACGCCCGCGATGATGACCGCGACAACCATAAGCCTCACGTCGCCGTTGCGGATATGCGTGAGCTCGTGCCCCAGCACCGCCTCAAGCTCCTGATCGTCGAGCGCATTCATAAGGCCGCGCGTCACCGCGATCCGGTACTGTTTGTCGTTCATGCCCGACGCGTAGGCGTTCATAACGTCGGTCTCGACGATCTGCAGCTTCGGCGTCGGAATACCCCGCGAGATGCAGAGGTTTTCGAGCAGATTGTATAGACGCGGCTCTTCCTCCCGCGTCACGTCCTTCGCACCGGTCGATCGGTCGATCATCCCTTGGTGAAAGCGGAATCCGACGAAGACCCAGAGCGCAGTCGCCAACGTCGCAAACGGAGCCAGCCAAACGAACTGAGACAGCGTCTCATCCAGAATATAGCCAAGGGGCTCGTCGCCGATCGCAAACCCATTGAACGCCAGCGTGAACGCGAACACCAACAGATAGACGAGCACGAAGAGCCCGGCGATCAAGATCGCCGAGCGGTACTGGTTCGTTCGGATGTGCGAGTAAAGTCCGTACGCTTCGCTCATCGCGTGGCGCCTGAGACCTCTTACCTCAAAACTTCACTTGTGGCGCAACGTCCAGCGTTTTGCGCTGATCGTCGCCCACGTCGAAAAACTCGCGTTGCGCAAAACCGAAGGCGCCCGCGAACAACACAGCCGGAAACTGCTGAATCCCCGCGTTGAATTCGGACACCGCGTTGTTGAAGAACCGCCGCGCCGCCGCCAGCTTGTTCTCGACGTCGCTCAAATCGCGCTGCAACTGCTGGAAGTTGGCGCTGGCTTTGAGGTCCGGGTAGGCCTCCGACAAAGCAAACAACTGCCGCAGCGCGCCCGACAGCATGTTCTCGGCCTGCGCTTGCGCCGCCGGGCCCTGCGCGGACATCGCTGCATTGCGCGCTTGCACCACCGCATCGAGCGTGCCCCGCTCATGCGCGGCATAGCCCTTCACCGTCTCCACCAAATTCGGGATCAAATCGTGCCGCTGTTTCAGCTGCACGTCGATATCGGCAAACGCCTGATTGGCGCGCTGCCGCATGGCGACAAGGCCGTTGTAGATCGCGATGATCCAAACCACGAGGAGCGCAATCGCCCCCAGCACGATCCAAATGCCGTAACCACCCATGCGCAAATTCCTCCCGGCCGACTCGGCGAGTTACCACCCTAACATGGCCCCCTCTAAGTGGCCCCTCCGGCCCGCCCGGGCAAGACCCGCACTCTCTCACTTCGCTTGCCCCCGAAGGGGTTAACACCGCCGATTTGCGCCAATCGGAAGCAGCGCGGCGGCGTTCAAATGAGAGAGGGTTTATGTCTCTCACTTCTCTCATTTCATTGTGCCGCTTGAGGCCCAAGACACAAAAAAACCGGGACCGCTCACGCGCCCGGCACACGTCTCCCAATACCGATCTCGAACGCCGACAGTCGCCGAAAACGCCGAAAAAAACAATCGGACGGATCGCCGCAAACAACCCGTCGCAGGCGGGCATTAGGGTTCGAACGATGACACTGCCTCAGCCGAGGTGGCGCGCGCCTCGCTTGCGACTACAGGCTGACGGAGATCGACCTTCAATTGCCTCCGACGAGCGTGCCTTAAGGACTGCGGACTTGCGCGTGCGGGAATTGGGGTCAGCGGGAATTGGGGTCAGAGTAAATTTAGCTGCCGCTTGTCGCGCCGGTTCACGGGCGGGCGGCCCTTCGGCAACGGTGCCGCGCGCCGTCCGGCCATCTTTGCGATCTGACGTTTGAAGCGCTCGCCGCCAAGCGCCCAACCGCCGTTCGTCGCAGCGCGGAGCGCTTCGACGAACGCAACCGGCAGAGCACCACGAAACAACTCGCGATAAGCCTTCTGCCAGTCCGCCGCACTACGGCCGAGCGTGCGGTAAAGGCGATGCTCGCTCGCCAACGGATCCTTCGCGCCGTCCGCGTGGGCGCGATAGCTCGACCAAGGATAGTCGCGCGGATGCGCCACCATCTGCGCCCGCACCGGATTGAGTTCGATGTAGCGGCAGCAGTTCAGAAAATAAGCGTCACTGTCGATCGGCGCCGCGCGGTAGCGCCCCTCCCACATCGTTCCGGTCCGCCGGTGCGCCCAGTTGATATACCGCACATAGCGCCGCCCCAGCGACTGCATCGTACGAGGAAGGCTCTGCGCATCCGACGGCGTCACCAGAAGATGCACGTGGTTCGTCATGAGCACATAGGCATGCACCGCACAGCCATATTCGCCGGCCGCTACGATCAGCCAATCGCGATAACGCGCGTAGTCGTCCGGCTTAAAGAACACCGCCTGACGGTCGTTGCCGCGCTGAATGACGTGCAGCGATTGATCGGGCAGAAAGTACCGGCCGAGACGCGCCATAGAGCGCTCCTCACGCGTTGTGGACCCCGAAGACTACCCAAGCGATGAAGATTAGTCTCTACTCTGACCCCAATTTTGTTGTCGAACCAAAGGACCGAGGATTGCAAGGACGAGGATCATCCGGACAACAACTGCCCGGCACCGCAGGTCAACTGAGGCGCTCCGCAGTTGTGGCGACACCATAGTGGCCCAAGAACTGCAATCCATTGGCAGGGCCGCCGCAATTGCGGCGGTCTTGCTGCTTTCGGCCTATGCTCTCTCGCGCCATCCGACGCCGCCGCAGGCACTGACCCACGAGTTTAACGCGTCGGGCTGCTGTATCTCTACTGTCGATACACTTGTCACCGGAGAGCTCTTTGACGTCACATTGAAGACGTCCGCACCAGG
>JANNEL010000633.1:0-3553 GCA_031378595.1 Alphaproteobacteria bacterium | reverse complement strand
GCCAGCGACGTCGCGGCGGAGTTCGCTATCGACGCCGGCTACAAGCTCCACGACGACGAGCAAAGTCGCATCGAGATCGGCTACGATTTCAGCCAGACGCTCTATTCGGATTTGAGCGCGTTCAACTATCAAGAACACGCGCCGTCGCTGAACATGTGGACCAAGAGCCTGGGCGGCGTGAAGTTGGGCTTCAACTACACGTTCTATCACTCGCTGCTCGACGGCGATTTTTTCGAAGACCAGCATGTGGTGGCGCCGTCGCTGTCGGCCTATCTGTCGGACGACCTGCAGTTGACGCTGACCTATCGCTATTATGACAAGAACTACAACGCGCTCGACGATGCGCGCGATGCCAGCACCCATCAACCGAGCGTCGACCTCACCTATTACTTCGACAAGTCGAAGAAGGGGTACTTTGCGGTCGGCGCGGGCTATACGAACGAAGATACGACGGGGCCAGAGTTCGACTATGCGGGCTTCTTGGGCCGCGCGACGATTCAGGTGCCGATCGATCCGTTCGGTTTGCCCGGACGGTTGAAGCTTTCGTACTCGTATCAAATGCGCGACTACGACAATCCGGAAAGCCTTGCGCCGCTTCCGAACGCCCTGACGCGCCAGGATGACCGGCAGACCGTGCGCGTGTACGCGGACGTCGAGGTCGTCGAGGATCTGAAACTCTTCGCGGACTACCACTTCATGGACCGCGGCTCAAACCTCGCCAGCGCCGACTACAACAAGAACGACGTGTATGTGGGGCTGTCGTACAGCTTCTGACACGGTAGTTTTCACGCCAAGACGCAAAGCGTGGCTTCCGGCGCCGCAGGCGCCATTCCGAAATGTGAAAGGCGCTTCGCGCGAACGCGTTTGAACCTTTGCGTCTTGGCGTCTTGGCGTGAGCCTTTTGCGGCTTCGCTGCACCCGCGAAGGGCGGTGTTTGCGTCCTGCGCGCGGGGTTACCATACTGCGCCCCGAACGAAACTTTTCGAGGGGATGTCCGACTATGGAAATGTCACGCCGCCACGCGATTGCAGCGCTTGGCTCCACGATGTTCATGCCGATCGTGGCGGGGGCGGCCTTCGGGGCCGTGCAGAGCGATGCCGACAAGGCGTTCGCGAAGCTCGCCCAGAACTGGCTCGATCAATCGATGAAGCTTTCGCCGGTGTCGGCGACGCAGGTCGGCGATCATCGGTTCGACAGTGAGCTCGACGATGTGAGCGCCGCCGGTCGGAACGCGGGCCTTGCGTTCTATAAGCAGACGCTGAAAGCGCTTGATGCGATCGACCGTAAGAAACTGTCGCGCGCCAACCAGGTGGACGCGGCGTTGCTGTCCAACGAATTGCGTTCGCAGATTTGGCGGACGGAGAGCGTGCAGGATTGGGCTTGGAATCCGCTCGGGTATCAAGGCGTTGCCGGCGGGGCGCTCTATTCGCTGATGGCGCGTGAGTTTGCGCCGGTGGAGCAGAGGCTCGCGGCCGCGACGCGGCGTATGGAGTTGATCCCGGCGCTGTTGAAACAGACGCGCGGCGAACTGGTGCCATCGCGCGTGCCGGTGCCTCATGCCGCGACCTATTCGGCGCAGCATAAGGGCCTGAAGAGCATAATCGGCGAGATGATCGATCCGCATAAGGCGAAGCTCTCGGGCGCCGCGCGCACGCGGCTCGATGCGGCGATCGCGACCTACAACGCCGCGTGCAACGAGCATCAGGCATGGATCGACGGCACGTTGGTGCCGGCAGCGAAGGCCGACTTCCGTGCGGGTGCCGAGCGGTTCGACAAGCAGTTGACGTTCACGCTGCAATCGACGCTGACGCGGGCTGAGGTTCGCGCGCGGGCCGAGGCTGCTATGACGAAGTGCCGCGCCGATATGTACGCGGTCGCGCGCCAGGCGCTCGCCGGCCGTGCCGGTGCGCCGGAGACGCCCGATAATCCCTCGCCTGAGCAGCAGCAAAAGGCGATCAAGGCCGCGCTCGAGCTTTCGGCAAGCGAGCGGCCGCCGCGCGAGAAGCTCGTCGAGGTCGCGACCGCCGCGGTCGAACAGGCGCGGACGTTCGTTCGCGATCACGATCTGATCACCCTGCCCGACGGGCCGGTGAAGGTGATCCTGATGCCGGAGTTTCAGCGCGGGTTCTCGATCGCCTATTGCGATTCACCGGGACCGCTCGACAAGAATTTGGACACGTTCTACGCGGTATCGCCGATCCCGAACGAGTGGACGGACGAGCAGACGACATCGTTCCTGCGCGAATACAACTCGCGCGGCATCATCGACCTCGGGGTGCACGAGGCGATGCCGGGACATTACGTGCAGCTGTTCCACTCGAACTCGTATCCATCAGTGCTGCGCGCGGTTTTGTCGTCGGGATCGTTCGTCGAGGGTTGGGCTGTTTACGCGCAGGAGATGATGGTCGCGGAGGGCTTCCAAGCCGGCGATCCGCTCTACAAGCTGCAGCAACTCAAGATGCTGCTGCGTTCGATCAGCAACGCAATCATCGACCAAGCGATCCATGTCGACGGCATGACGCAAGAGCAGATGATGAAGTTCCTAACCGAAGGCACGTTCCAGGAGGAGCGCGAAGCCGCCCTGAAATGGCGCCGCGCGCAGCTCTCGGTGACACAGCTCTCGACTTATTTCGTGGGGTATTCGGAGCACGTGGCAACGCGCGATGCGGCGAAGCAGAAGGCGGGCGCCGGGTTCAGGCTCAAGGCGTACCACGACAAGGTGCTGTCGTATGGTTCGCCGCCGATGCGGTATGCGCGTCCGCTGTTATTCGATGAGCCGATCGTGTGATGGCGTGGCGGCCAGTTCGTTGCGTGTTACCGGAACTGATTGCAGCGCTCCGAGGAATGTAATGACGCCGCTCGCTGTTGTTCGAAGGTTAATGGCTAGTGGGAAAATCGGGGATCCGCCTTTGACCAGCAGCGTCAGGGAGGTGGTTTCGCGCCTCGGCGACCCGGATGGCGTTAGTGCGCGCTCTCGAAACGATAGGCGGGCGGCGATTCTTCGATATGGGTGGGTGCAGTTGTTCGTTGGCGAAGATGGAGACGAGGTGGTTGGGATAGGAGTCTATCCAGTCGCAGGAGAACGCCCATCGAAACAACCATTGCTGGGCGATGACACTGTGGAACTTCTGCAATCGTTGACACCAGTACAGCTAGTGGAACTGCTGTCCGGCGAAAGCGTTGAGGTACTAACAGGCGACACAAACCCTCCGAGCGCCTTGAAATTTGTCGACGAATTTACGCCATCCAATTTGCCAGCTACTGTTCGTGACCTAAGAGTTCGCATTGCTAGTGGCGCGGAAGCGATCTTCGACCGAGTTGGTCAACTAAGTCCCTGGGAACTGCAAAAGATACTGTATTTTCCAAATAATTCCGGTGACACGTAACAAACTCTTGTGGTTTGCCCGGCCCGGGAGCGCGGGCTTCCAGCCCGCTCTTTTTGCAGTTGAGAGTCAGCTAAGGGCGGGCAGGATGCCCGCGCTCCCGGGTTTGCCCTGCCTTCATGCGCGGGAATCATGTCTGGAGTTAGCAGGCCGTATGAGGCGGATGAAAG
>JANNEL010000631.1:0-1613 GCA_031378595.1 Alphaproteobacteria bacterium | reverse complement strand
TCGTTGACGCCGTCTCCGGCCATGGCGACAACCCGGCCTTCGGCGCGCAGCTTTTCGACGATCTCGCTCTTTTGTTCGGGCAGCACGTCGGCGCGGACATCTTCGATGCCGAGCTTGCGTGCCACGGCCTGCGCCGTCGTGCGGTTGTCGCCTGTCACCATCACGATACGGACGCCGTCGGCTTTGAGCGCCGCGATAGCGTCCGCGGTGGTCGCCTTAATCGGATCGGCGACCGCAATGACGCCGGCGGGCTTGCCGTCAAGCACAACGAACATCGCCGTCGCGCCCTCAGCGCGGAGCTTCTCCGCGACCGGCTCCAGTTCGGCGGACTTGAGGCCCAGAGCGGTGACAAGCTTCGCGTTGCCGATCGCTGCGACCTTGCCCTCGATCGCGCCGGTCACGCCTTTGCCGGTTATCGACTCGAAACGCTCTACCGCCGGTAACGTGAGTTTTGCCTCTTCCGCGGCCCGCACGATCGCCGCAGCGAGCGGATGCTCGCTCGATTTTTCCAATGCGGCAGCGATGCGCAGGATTTCGTCGCTCGAAAGACCGGCGACGGTTTCGACTGCCACGACCTTGGGCTTGCCTTCGGTCAACGTCCCGGTCTTGTCGACGATCAGTGTGTCGATCTTCTCCAGCCGTTCGAGCGCCTCGGCGTTCTTGATCAGGACGCCGGCCTGGGCGCCGCGGCCAACGCCGACCATGATCGACAGGGGTGTCGCCAGACCAAGTGCGCAGGGGCACGCGATGATCAGCACGGACACTGCAGCGATCAGACCGAAGCTGAAGCGCGGCTCCGGACCCCAGATCGACCAGGCGGCAAACGCGATCGCTGCGACCGCGATGACAGCGGGCACGAACCATCCTGAGACTTGGTCGGCCAGTCTCTGAATGGGCGCCCGGCTGCGCTGGGCCTTTGCGACGAGTTCGACGATCCGCGCGAGCATCGTGTCGCGTCCCACTTTCTGTGCTTCCATCACGAAGGCGCCGGTCTGATTGATCGTGCCGCCGATCACGCGGTCGCCTTGCGTTTTCGCGACCGGGATGGGCTCGCCCGTGACCATCGATTCATCGACGTTGCTGCGCCCTTCGGCCACGACACCGTCGACCGGCACTCCTTCGCCGGGACGAACGCGCAAACGATCGCCGACGTGAACCTGGTCGAGGCCTACATCCTCGTCGGTGCCGTCGCTGCGGACGCGACGTGCCGTTTTGGGCGCGAGGTCGAGAAGGGCGCGGATCGCACCGCCCGTCGTCTCCCTCGCGCGCAGTTCGAGAACTTGACCGAGCAGCACCAAGACAGTTATCACCGCCGCCGCTTCGAAATAGACGGCGACGGCGCCGTCCATGCCGCGAAACGCAGCGGGGAAGATTTGCGGGAATACGGTCGCGATCAGGCTGTAGACCCACGCGATGCCGATACCCATGGCGATCAGGGTAAACATGTTGAGGCTGCGGTTGACGAGCGACTGCCAGCCGCGCACGAAGAACGGCCACCCGCTCCATAGGACAACGGGGGTGGCGAGGACGAACTGCAGCCAATTGTTCACGACGTTGCTCAGAACGGCGTGCAAATCGGTGAGGTGAGCGCCCATCTCGAGGGCAACGACCGG
>JANNEL010000615.1:0-1915 GCA_031378595.1 Alphaproteobacteria bacterium | reverse complement strand
CGGTGATGCTGCGGTCAAGACGCCGTTGCTCGACACGCTGGGCACGCATGAGCACAAGATCGCGACAACGTCGGCGGAGGCGCAGGCTTATTTCAATCAAGGCTATCGCCAGTTGTTCAACTTCAATCATGGGGCTGCGATTGCTGCATTCCAGGAAGCGCTAAAGAAAGATCCGAACTGCGCGATGTGCTGGTGGGGGATCGCCTTCGCCTATGGCCCGAACATCAACATGCCGATGATGCCGGATGCCGTGGCGCCCGCGATGGACGCGATTGCGAACGCGCAGAAGCTTGCAAGCAATGCCAGTCCGGCCGAGCGCGACTATATCGCGGCGACGGCGAAGCGGTATTCGGCCGACCCGAAAGCGGATCGCGCAGCGCTGGACAAAGCGTTTGCCGCGGCGATGCGCGATGTGGCGCATAAGTATCCGAACGATCTCGACGCGCAGACGCTCTATGCGGAGTCGCTGATGGACACGTCGGCATGGGATTATTGGTTGGACGATAAGACACCAAAGCCGGGCCTTGAGGAGTTGGTTCCGACGATCGAGGCGGTGCTGAAGAAATCGCCGCAGCATCCGGGAGCGATCCACCTCTACATTCACGCGGTCGAGAAGGCCGATCCGAAACGTGCGGAGAAAGCAGCCGGAAAGCTTGCCGCGCTGATGCCGGGCGCTGGGCACATCGTTCATATGCCGACGCACATCTATAACCGCGTCGGGCGTTATCAGGAGTCCGTCGATCTCAATCAGGAAGCCGCCAAAGCCGACGAGACTTACTTCGCCACCACGAATGATCGCGGCATGTACGCGGCTATGTACTACGTCCACAATCTGCACTTCGTTTGGACGGCGGCGACGACGGAAGGTCGCTCCGCCACGGCGCTTGAGTACGGAAAGCGCGTCGTTGAAGCCGTGCAACCGGATATGGCACGCGCGGTGCCAAACGTCGAAGGCTTCGTGCCGACGCTGATCTATTCGCAGTTGCGCTTCGGCAAATGGGACGATGTGTTGGCGCAACCTGCGCCGGACAAAGAGCTGAAGTATGCAAACGCGATCTGGCACTACGCGCGGGCGCGCGCCTTTGCCGCGAAGGGCGACGTCGCCAAGGCGAAAGCGGAACAGGCGCTGATCGTATTTAGCGCGGACGACGCGAAGCGGTTTGCTGGATTCGGGATGCCCGGCGAAGAGCTTGTGAAAATCGCGACCCATGTCGCCGCAGCCGATATAGCTTTGGCGAAGGGCCAGACCAAAGCCGCGGTCAGCGAGCTTGAAGCGGCTGTGAAGCTGCAAGACGCCCTGCCCTATATGGAGCCGCCATGGTGGGACTTCCCGGTGCGCCAATATCTAGGCGATGCCCTGTTGCGCCGGAACCAGGCGACGGCCGCTGAGCGAGTTTACCGCGAGGACTTGAAGGAATGGACCCGAAACGGCTGGTCGCTGTTCGGTTTGAAACAAGCGCTCGTCCAGCAGCGAAAGGCACGTGACGCGCGCGGCGTCGATGCCTCGTTCAAGAAGGCTTGGGCGCGCGCAGACATAACGCTGACTGCGAGCCGGTTCTAACTCCCGGCAACGCGGCAATTGAAGTATCGTGAGTTCTCCGCCACCGGAGGACTCACGCCATGCCCGATGCACCGAACACCTATCAACAGCTGGTCGACGAGCTGAACGCGCTGTTGCGCTTGAAGACGACCGTCATCGGAATGAAACTGTTCGAGCGCGCCGAGGATATGACGGCGATCCCGAAGATTCGCCGGCCGAAGGCGGTTCATACGACAGACCAGATCGTGTCGATGGCGTCGCGGCTTGGTTGGACGGTCGGCATAACCGCAGAAGATCTTGCGGGCTCGCAATGCCGCGCTGTCATAGGGCTTTGCGAACAGAATGAAGAGTGGCTGGCCGGCAAGTCTTATGTCG
>JANNEL010000554.1:0-1782 GCA_031378595.1 Alphaproteobacteria bacterium | reverse complement strand
GAATTGGTCCACGTAGGGGTTGCCGGAGTTGTCGATGTCTTCCTTGCGGCCGGACCAGATGATCTTGCCTTTGTAGATCATCGCGATCTTGTCGGCGATTTTGCGCGCCGAGACCATGTCGTGGGTGATGGAGAGCGTGGTGACGCCCATGTCTTTCACCGTCGCCACGATCAGGTCGTTGATGACGTCGGCCATGATCGGATCGAGGCCAGTGGTCGGTTCGTCGAAGAAGATGATCTCAGGCTCGGCTGCGATCGCACGCGCCAGGCCGACGCGCTTTTGCATGCCGCCCGAGAGCTCCGACGGCGAGAGTTCGCCGACTTCGGCGCTCAAGCCCACTTTCGCCAGCTTCTGCAGCGCGATCTTTTTCGCTTCGGTGCGGTTCAGTCCGCGGCCTTGGATCAGGCCGAAGGCGACGTTCTCCCAAACCGTGAGTGAGTCGAAGAGGGCGGCCGCTTGGAACAGCATGCCGAATTTGCGGTTCACCTCTTCGCGGGCGCGGCCGGAGAGGCGCGTGACTTCGCGGCCGTCGACCTTGATCGAGCCTTTGTCGGGCGTGATCAGGCCCAAGATGCTTTTGATCGTCACCGACTTGCCGGTGCCCGAGCCGCCGATGATGACGAGCGACTCGCCCGCTTCGACGCTGAGATCCACGCCGTCGAGCACCACCTTTGTGCCGAAGCGCTTATAGACGCCTTTGAGTTCGATCTTGGGCGTGGTCACCGGCCGCCTCCGAAGAAGAGCGACGTCATCATGTAGTTGGCGGCCAGGATCAAGATCGCGGCCGAGACGACGGCGTTCGTGGTCGCGGCACCCACGCCTTGCGCGCCGCCCTTCGAGTTGTAGCCGTGGTAGCAGCCCATGAGCGCGATGATGAAGCCGAAGACGGCGGCCTTCCAAAGGCCCGACGTGACGTCGCCGGTCTTCAAGAAATCTGCTGTGTTCTTCAGATAGGACGCGGAGTTGTAGTCGAGCGAGTAGACGCCGACGACCCAGCCGCCCATCACGCCAATGATGTCGCCGATGCCGACGAGGATGGGCATGGTCAGCACGGCTGCGATGATGCGGGGGGCGACGAGGTATTTGAACGGGTTCGTGGAAAGCGTGGTCAGCGCGTCGATCTGTTCCGTCACGCGCATGGTGCCGAGTTCGGCGGCGATGGCGGCGGAGACGCGGCCTGCCACCATCAAGCCCGCCATGACGGGGCCGAGTTCGCGGGTGATGCCGAGCACCACGATTTGCGGCACCAGCGTTTCGGCGCCGATCTCGCTGCCGACGGCAATCTGCAACGCCAGCGCGCCGCCGGTGAAGAAGGCGGTCAGGCCGACGACGGGGAGCGAGAAGTAGCCGATGCGCATGATCTGCTGCAGGATCAGCCGGCCGTAGATCGGCGGCATGAACGCCTGCGGGATTGCGTTCATCGCGAATTCGAAGATGCGGCCGATCTCGCTCAACAGCGCGATGACGAAGCGGCCGACGAGGGCGAGCGGGTTCATGGCAGGTCTATCGCGCTCCCGTGTAGTGGCGCGCGATGCGGTCGCCGAGGCGCGTGTAGATTTCGTAGGGCATCGTGCCGGCGGCGGTTGCGAGCTCGTCGACGGTTTGGTTGGGGCCGATGAATTCGACGGCGGCGCCTGCGTGCGCGCTCTGCTCCGGCACTTCGGTGACGTCGAGCGTGACCAGGTCCATCGATACGCGTCCGACGATCGGACATTTGACGCCTGCGATCACACCAAATCCCCTGTTCGACAGCGTCCGCAAAAGCCCGTCCGCGTAGCCGAT
>JANNEL010000737.1:0-2202 GCA_031378595.1 Alphaproteobacteria bacterium | reverse complement strand
GGCGGTGATCCTTCAGCACGTGCATCACACCCATCAGTACGCAGTCGGTGGGCGTGCCCTGTACGGCGTATTTTTGCTTGGCGACCTCGCGGATGCGCAGGGGTTGGGTCAGCGTAAGTTTGCGGGAGGCGCCGCTTTCTTCGCTTTCGGGGGCGACGATCCAGACGTCGTCGGAGAGCGCGTGCGCGATTTTTTCGAGTGCCATCAGGCCCGGCGCGTTGATGCCGTCGTCGTTCGAGAGAAGAATCCGGAACTTACGCGGCATGGGGTGCAATCACGTCGAGGCCGCCCATGTAGGGCTTCAAGACGTCCGGGATCGCAATCGATCCGTCGGCTTGCTGGTAGTTTTCGAGGACCGCGATGAGCGTGCGGCCGACAGCGAGACCGGAACCATTCAGCGTGTGCGCGAAGCGCGTGCCCTTCCCGTCTGTGTTGCGATAGCGCGCATCCATGCGACGGGCTTGGAAGTCGCCGCAGTTCGAGCAGGATGAGATTTCGCGATAGGCGTTCTGGCCGGGCAGCCAGACTTCGATATCGTGCGTCTTTCGTGCGGAAAAGCCCATGTCGCCGGTGGATAGCACCATCGTGCGGTAGGGCAAGTTCAGCCGCTTCAGCACTTCTTCGGCGCAACCGGTCATGCGGTCGTGTTCGGCGTTCGATTGTTCGGCGGTCGTGATCGAGACGAGTTCGACCTTCGAGAATTGGTGCATGCGGATCATGCCGCGCGTGTCTTTGCCGGCGGCGCCCGCTTCGGAGCGGAAGCACGGCGTCCAGGCGGTGAAGCGCAGCGGCAGCGTGCTCTCGTCGAGGATTTGCTCGCGCACTTGGTTCGTGAGCGAAACTTCCGCCGTCGGGATCAGCCAATAGCCGTTCGTGGTGCCGAACTGCTCATCGCGGAACTTCGGCAGTTGCGCGGTGCCGAACATCGCTTGATCGCGCACGAGGTAGGGCGGCACGACCTCTTGGTAGCCGAACGTGCCGCTGTGGAGGTCGAGCATGAAGTTCGCGAGTGCGCGCTCGAGGCGGGCGAGTTGACCGCGCAAAAGGACGAAGCGGGCGCCGGACATTTTGGCGGCGGTTTCGAAGTCCATGAGCTTCAGCGCTTCGCCGATGTCGAAATGCTGTTTCGCGGCGAAGTTCATGGCGCGCGGTTCACCTACGCGGCGGACTTCTTTGTTCGCGGTTTCGTCCGGTCCATCCGGCACGTCGGCAGCGGGCAAGTTCGGGATCGTGGAGAGGAGTTCGTTCAACGCCTCTTCGCTCTCGCGCACGCGCAGTTCGGTCGCGGGCACGCCTTCCTTGAGCGCGGCCACTTCGGCCATCAAGCGCTGAGCTTCGGCTTCGTTCTTGGCTGCCTTGGCTTGGCCGATCTTTTTCGAAGCGTCGTTGCGCAGGCTTTGCATTTCCTGCAGGCGTTGCGTGGCGGTGCGCCATTCCTGATCGAGGCCTAAGATCTCTTTCGACATCGCGTTCAAGCCACGGCGCTTCAGGCCCTCGTCGAAGGCGGCGGGGTTTTCGCGGATGAACTTGATGTCGTGCATGGGCAAGCCGTTTGCGTTGAGGTGGGGTGTTTAGCGGCTCATCCCCTGCCCCACAACGGGGCTAAACGGCGCTTTCCGCTCTTTTCGCGTCGTCGGCGCGGCGCTTTTCGATGAGCCAGACGCTCCAGATCGACGCCTCGAACAAAAGCAGCAGCGGGATCGCGAGTACGAACTGGCTGAGCGCGTCGGGCGGCGTGAGGACGGCGGCCACCACGAAGACGAACACAATGGCGTAGCGGCGGCCGCGCCTGAGCATGTCCGACGACACGATGCCGACGCGGCCCAAGAGCGTGAGTAGAACCGGCAATTGGAAGCTGAAGCCGAAGGCGAAGATCAGGCTCATCACCAGGTTCAGGTAGTCGGCCACCTTCGCTTGCAGTTTGATCGGCAACTCGCCAGGGCCGCCCGGCGTCTCGAAGCCTAAGAAAAAGCGAATGACGATCGGCAACAACACGTAATAAAGCAGCGCGGCGCCGAGAGCGAACATCACCGGTGTTGCGAACAGGAAAGGAAGGAACGCGCGACGTTCGTTGCGATAGAGCCCAGGTGCCACGAACATCCAGATTTGCGAGGCGATAATCGGGAACGAAATGCACATCGCGCTGAACGCTGCGACCTTCACGTAGGTCAGGAACGTTTCGTAGAGGGCGGTGTAGATCAT
>JANNEL010000472.1:0-11743 GCA_031378595.1 Alphaproteobacteria bacterium | reverse complement strand
CGCTTCCATGTGGGCGAGCAGCATCTGCCAGACGGTCGGCACGGCAGCGCTGATCGTCACCTTTTCGGTGTCGAGCAGTTCGTAGACCGACGGGCCATCGAGCTTCGCACCGGGCATCACCATCTTCGTGCCGTTCATCGGGCAGGCGAAGGTCGTCGCCCAAGCGTTTGCGTGGAACATCGGCACCACGGGCAGCAGCGTGTCGGTCGATTTGGCGCCGACGCAGTCCGATGAACGGCACGAAGATGGTGATGCCGGGCGCAAAGCTCGACGGCCCCTCGGTCTACGAACTTCTCGACACCGAAAAGGTGACGATCAGCGCCGCCGTGCCCACGGTCTGGCAGATGCTGCTCGCCCACATGGAAGCGAACAATCTCAAACTGCCGCATCTGCGCAAGGTGATGATCGGCGGCTCCGCGTGCCCGCCATCCATGATCGAGACGTTCGAAAAGAAGTACGAAGTTGAAGTGATGCACGCTTGGGGCATGACGGAAATGTCGCCCGTGGGCACGATCGGCTCGTTCAAGGCCGGCATGGAAGAGTTGTCCTGGCCCGAACAGCTGAAGGTGAAGTCAAAGCAGGGCCGCGCGATGTTCTCCGTCGAAATGAAAATCACCGGCGATGACGGCAAAGACCTACCCCACGACGGCAAAGCATTCGGTCATCTCTTGGTGCGCGGCCCCGCAATCGCGCGTGCCTACTTCAAGGGTGAAGGCGGCCGTCACGGCACGGACTCGATCGTCGACAAGGACGGCTGGTTCGACACCGGCGACATCGCGACATTGGATCATCTCGGCTTCATGCAAATCACCGACCGCGCGAAGGATGTGATCAAGTCCGGCGGCGAGTGGATCTCCTCGATCGACGTCGAAAACATCGCCGTCGGCTGCCCCGGCGTCGCCATTGCCGCCGTGATCGGCGTCGCGCACCCGAAATGGGACGAACGCCCGCTGCTCATCGTCGTCCGCAAGCCGGACTCGCAGGTAACGAAGGAACAAGTCCTGAAATATCTCGAAGGCAAGATCGCCAAATGGTGGATGCCCGACGACGTCGCCTTCGTAAGCGAAATCCCACTGACCGCGACCGGCAAGATTCAAAAGGTGACGCTGCGCGAACAGTTCAAGAGCTACAAACTGCCGGCGGCGTGATCTATATCTCCAGCGCTTCCCGAAGCATTTCAAGCTCCAACCAGCGCTCCTCGCTAGCTGCGAGCGTTGCTTGCAGTTCGACGAGTTTCGCCGTTGTTGCCGCAAACCCCTTCGGGTCGCGGGCATAAAAGTCGTCACCGGCAAGCCGCTCGTGCAGCGCATGGATCTCGCGTTCCAGCGCCGTGATCTGCCCGGGCAGCGTCTCCAACGCGTGTTTGTCTTTGAAGCTGAGTTTCTTCCGTTCAACCGTCGCCGCAACACGCGGGGAAGGGGCGGCTTTCTCAGCTTTCGCGACATCGCGAACCTTTGCAATCACGCCGCCGCCGCGTTGCGCCACCATATCGCTGTAGCCGCCGGCGTATTCGACGAACCGCCCTGCACCTTCTGCCATCAGCACGCTCGTCGCCACGCGGTCGAGGAAGTCGCGGTCGTGGCTGACCACGATCACGGTTCCCGCGTAATCGGCGAGCATCTCCTGCAGCAGATCGAGCGTCTCGAGGTCGAGATCGTTCGTGGGCTCGTCCAGCACCAGTAAGTTCGACGGCGCGGCCAACGCCTTGGCCAGCACAAGCCGCCCGCGCTCGCCACCCGACAGCACCTTCACCGGCGTGCGCGCTTGATCCGGCGTGAACAGAAAGTCCTTCATGTAAGACGCGTAGTGGCGCGTCGTGCCGCCCACGCTCACCGTCTCGCCATGGCCGCCGGTCAGGAAGTCCTTCACGCTCACGTCGGGCAGCAGCGTCTCGCGCCGCTGGTCGAGCACGTGCATCTGCACGTTCGAACCCAGCTTCGCCTCGCCCGTAGCGGGCGCCAACCGTCCGGTGAGCAGGTTGACCAGCGTCGTTTTCCCCGCGCCGTTCGGGCCCACGACGCCCACACGATCGCCCCGCATGATCCGGATCGAAACATCGCTCACGACGGCAAGCTCGCCGAAGGACTTCGATACGGCTTTCGCCTCGATGACGATCGCGCCCGACATCTCGCCCTCGGTAGCGCCCATCTTCACGTTGCCGGTTACGCGCCGTGCCTCGCGCCGTTGGCGTCTGAAGTCGGCGAGCCTGGCCATGCGTCCAACGTTGCGCTTGCGCCGCGCGGTCACGCCGTAGCGCACCCAGTGCTCTTCCATCACGATGCGACGGTCGAGCTTGTGCTGCTCCAACTCCTCTTGCTCAAGCACCGTGTCGCGCCACGCTTCGAAGGCTTGAAACCCTTGCTCGATCCGCCGCGTCGCGCCCCTATCGAGCCACACCGTCGCGCGCGATAGGCGTTCAAGGAACCGGCGGTCGTGGCTGATCAATACCATCGCGGACCTCAGCGAATTTAATTCGCTCTCCAGCCACTCGATCGCCGGTAAATCCAAATGGTTCGTCGGCTCGTCCAGCAGCAGAATGTCGGGCGAAGGTGCGAGCACGCGCGCAAGTGCCGCCCGGCGCGCCTCGCCGCCGGACAAACGATCGGCGGACTCTTCGCCCGTCATGCCCAAACACTCGAGCAGATAGCGTGCGCGGTAGGGGTCGTCGCCCGGCGCCAACCCCGCCTCGACGAACGCGAGTGTCGTCGCAAAGCCGGAAAGATCCGGCTCCTGCGGCAGATACCGTACTGTCGCCGACGGCGCCGCCGCCCGCGTCCCGCGGTCGGCCTCGATCGACCCCGCCGCGATCTTAAGCAGCGTCGACTTTCCGGAGCCATTCCGCCCCACAAGGCAAATCCGCTCGCTTTCCGAAACGACAAGCTCCGCCCCTTCGAGCAGCGGTGTCCCCCCGAATGTCAAATGAATGCCCTGCAACTGAATCAAAGGCGCGCCCATGCGCGCGTTCTCCCATTGTTGCCCGGTGAAAGGAAGCCCGGCGCGAGCGGCGAAAAACATCGCCTTCGGGACCGAAATCCCAATGACCGCACTAGGTAAAATCCAAAAGGTCACGTTGCGCGGGCAGTTCAAGGGTTACAAACTCCCCGCGGCCTAGAGAAGGCCAGGGGAGTTATCGAATGAACGTACTCTTTGCGCGCCTTGCCTTCGTTGCGGGCCTGGCAGCTGCTTTGCTGATCGGTTTGGGCGGCCCGCTATACCGCTACGCCGGCGTCGGGCTCGAGACCGTCTTCTTCACGATGTTTCCGTTCGGCGTCTACGCGGCGATGGCTGCCGCCGTGCTCGCGCTGGTCTGGTTGGTCATGGCAGTTGTCAGCCGCTCCGGCGCAGGTCTCGGCCTCGTTGTTGTCGCGCTTGTGCTTGCAGCTTCGGCGTACGTGCCACTCGACATGCGAGCGAAGGGGACTTCGCTTCCGCGCATCCACGACATCACGACCGACACGACCAATCCCCCGCCGTTCGTCGCCCTGCTTGAGGCGCGCAAAGCGTCGAAGAACGGCGCAGACTACGATCCAAAGATCGCCGAGGAACAGCAGAAGGCGTACGCCGACGTCCAGCCACTGCTTTTGCCCGACGTCACGCCTGACGTCGCGTTCAAGCGGGCCGAAGCCACTGCCCGTGCGATGGGTTGGGAAATGGCAGCCGCCGAGAGTGCCGAAGGTCGCATCGAGGCAACGGACACAACACTTTGGTTCGGATTCAAAGACGATGTCGTGATCCGCATCGTGGCGGAGGGTGCCGGCTCGCGCCTCGACATCCGCTCGATGTCGCGCGTTGGTGGGTCCGATATGGGCAAGAACGCCGAACGCATCCGCGCCTTCCTGGCGAAACTGAAAGAGGCGAAATAGGTTGAAAGCCACCGACCTCAACGTCGAGCTCCCGAAACTTCCCGTCGACCGCACGTACGACGCGGCCTACGGGCGCGCGATCGAACTCTCGCCGCTGATCCGCCGCGTCTGCGCGGAGAATCCGAACGCGTTCACGTTCAAGGGTACCGGCACCTATATCGTCGGCCACGGCAAAGTCGCGGTCATCGACCCGGGCCCGCTGATCGACGCGCATGTCGAGGCGCTGCTCGCGGCGGTGAAAGGCGAAACCGTCACGCACATTCTGATCACGCACACCCACAACGACCATTCACCCGCGGCCGCACCGCTCAAAGCGGCGACCGGCGCCAAGACCTACGGCTTCGGTCCGCACGGCGCCGGCAAGAAGCAGGACGGTATCGACGTGGAGGAGGGCGGCGACATGGAATTCCGCCCCGACGTGGTCGTGCGCGACGGCGACACGATCGAAGGCGACGGCTGGACGTTCGACGCGCTCTACACGCCCGGCCACACCTCGAACCACATCTGCTTCGCGCTACGCGATGAGAAGGCGCTGTTCTCAGGCGATCACGTCATGGGCTGGTCGACGACGGTGATCGCCCCGCCCGACGGCGACATGGCGCAATACTTCGCGAGCCTCGAAAAGCTAGCGCACCGCGACGACCGGACCTTCTACCCCACGCACGGCAACCCAATCCCCAATCCCCAATCTTTCGTCCGCACGCTGATCGAGCACCGCCACGCCCGCGAACGCCAAATCGCCGAATGCCTGAAGCGCGGGCTCACCCACATCCCCGACATCGTCGCCGTGATCTATTCCGAGATCGACAAGAAGCTCCACGCCGCCGCGGCCATGTCCGTGCTCGCCCACCTTCAACACATGATCGCCACCGGCCGCGCCGCAACGGAAGGCAAGCCTGGCGCGCGAAGTGTCTATCGTCCGCGAGGCTGACATGGTTGCGAGCAAAGCACTGCAGATGTTCGTCCTAACGGCGCTGTGCGCGGGCAGAGCGTGGAGCGCCGACATTGCTCAGTCCTGTCAAACCGGCCCGATCGCAATTCAGATCGACCAGTTGTTCCAAAAGACGGACTCTTACACCGTCGCTCGCACCGAGTGGATGCCGCAGGGCCGCCCGGAGTACGGTCGGATTAGAGGTTCGCACGGCGGCTTGAGCACAAGCCGTGCGACACGGCGCCTACATGGAGAAGCGCGCACGATCGCGCGGCTATCGCTCGCCGGTCGGGCCGTAAAGGGCGCTGCTTCCATGTTTATGCAAGCGGATGAGCACTTAAAGTATGCAAGCCAATCGTGCAGCCTCAAGCGCACTTTCAACGTTGCCTGGACGTTCGAGGGCACGCTGTCGGATCAATGCACTCTTGAGCTCACAGTCATTCGCGAATGGTCAGGGGGCGCTTACGATCGGCCGTGCACCGCCGGCGTTCCGGGCTTGTTTGGAGACGTCTATCCCGCGATCGCCGAAAGCTGGCAAATATCCCTCAAGGCCGAGCCCGGCGCTTCGACAAAGCGCGAGGTGGGCAATTTCGCGGCCAAAGATATCAGCGCGCTGACCGTCATTCGCGAGGTGCAAACGCCGTAACGGACCGTTGACACGCTAGTCCGGCGGTGCTTCGAGTCTCGCATCGCCACCTGGAGACACACCTCATGAAATTCTACAACTCGATCGGCCCCAACCCGCGCGCCGTGCGCATGTTCATCGCCGAGAAGGGCCTCACTGTTCCGATGGTCGAAGTCGACCTGATGAAAGGCGAAAACCGCCAAGGGCCGTACACTGAGAAGAACACCGCCGGCCAAATGCCCTGCCTCGAACTCGACGACGGCACGACGGTGAGCGAGATCACCGCGATCTGCGAATACCTGGAAGACACGCACCCGCGCCCCGCGCTGATCGGCACGACGCCGAAAGAGAAGGCCGAAACGCGCATGTGGACAAGGCGGCTCGACCTCAACATCTGCGAGCCGATGGCGAACGGCTTCCGCTATTCCGAAGGTCTGCCGCTGTTCAAGAACCGCATCCCGACCGCGCCTGAGGCCGCCGACGGCTTGAAGCGCGTCGCGCAAGACCGGCTGCTGTGGCTCGACAAGCAACTCGAAGGCCGTCAATGGGTCTGCGGCGATCGCTTCACCTACGCCGACATCCACCTGTTCGCGTTCCTCGACTTCGGCAAACAGGTCGGCCAACCCCTGAACCCGGAAGCCAAGACCATCGCCGCGATCTACGACCGCATCCGCGACCGCCCGACCGCGAAGGCTTGAAGCAAACCAAAGTGCTCCGCTGACTTTGCGAAGCAGCGGAGCGTTGGATAAACTCAACGCATGGTAAAGGTGCTCACATATTGCGTAGTTGGCCTGCTGGTCGGTGTCGCCGCCTCGTTCATTGCCGCTTGGCTGATCGGGCCCGACATCGACGAGGCTTGGTGGGTCGCTACGAAAGCAGCAGGGCCAGGTGCGACCCAGAGCATAACGGGGCGCGAGTTCGTTGGCAGCGCCATAGGGATGGGAGTTTGGCTGACTTTGCTCATGCGGCGAATCGAGCGGCTTGAGCGCGAAGCCCAACAGTCGAGCTAACGGCGCCGACAGCAAAGCTGCAGTTTGAGCTCGATTCCCCCGCTTTCAACGCAAATTCCGCCCAAACAACGCGAACAGTCGCTCCCAATGACGTTCCGCTGCGGGTTTGTCGTAGATCGGGCGAGCAGGGAAGGCGAAGCCGTGTTCGGTCTTGGGATAAATTTCGACCTCGGCTTTGGCGCCCGCGTCTTTGAGCGCGACGCGTAGCGGCTCGACTTGGTCCATTGGCATCCAGTGGTCGGTTTCGGCGCAGGCGAAATAGAGTTCGGCCTTCGCCTTTTTCGCCACGACGTGCGGACTGTCAGGCTGATCGGTGATCAGGCGCACGCCGTAAATCGAAGCGGCGGCAGCGATGCGGTCGGGGTGGCGGGCGGCGGCGTTGACCGCGAACTGACCGCTCATGCAGTAGCCGACCGTGCCGACCTTGCCTTTGCCGGCCGCCTTCTCCGTCGCGGCGAAGGCAAGCAGCGCATCGGTGTCGTCCATGATCTTCGCAATCGTGAGCGAGGCCATCAGCTGCATCATACGCGCGCGCTCCGGCGCTTGCGGGTCCATCGGGATGCGGCCCAGTTCCATCACGCCTTCGCGGTAATAGAGATTGGGCAGCATCACGTAGTAACCGGTCGTGGCCAGCCTGCGTGCCATGTCGCGCAACTCCTCGCGGATTGCAGGGGCGTCCATGTAGAACAGGATCACAGGATAAGGTCCGCCGCGTTCGGGGTGCACGACGAACGTGCTCATGCGGCCGTCTTTGGTTTCGATGTCGAGTTGGCGTTCGTGCATGCGCGATCTCGCTGGCTAAAGGATGAGCGTGAGGAAACCTGCCACGATCATGAACTGTGCGGCAACATACGTGATCCAGACGGCTTCGTTCACGAAGGGAAACGGCGCGGCGAATTTGCGGACAGCGATGAGCGAGTCCGACAGCGCGAAGACAATGGCACCGGCGCCTAATTCCCATGACGCCTCTTTGATCGCGAGCGCGGCCGCAACCATTGTCATGATTACGGCGAAGTAGGCGAAGACCGGAAGGCGCAAACGGCCGAGGTTCGGCGCGATGCGGACGAGCAGAAGAGCTGCGGCGGCAAGCGCTGCAATGAAAACCACCAGCGCCATGCCACTGGGCATGCCGGCGTGCGGCAGGAACGCCACGAGATAGACAACGTGAGCCGCGAGGAAGCTTACGAGCCCCGGCACGAAGAACCGGCTCTCGTCTTTCAGCGCCAGGAAGAAGTCGCCGAGCGCGGAAAGTGCGAGCGCCGCGGCCAACAACAACAGGCCAAGCAGCGGCGCATTCGGAGTACCCACATATGTCAGCGGCAGAATCGAAAGGATAAGGACCGACGCCGTTTTCATCGCGGTTCGCAATGTTGGGGCAACGCCGTTCAACAGGCCCAAATAAGCGACGGAAACAGCAAGCGAGAGCGCCGCGATGATGAAGCGCAGCGCGTCGAGACCGTCGGCGCGAAAGAGAATCTCTTCAAGCATGGCCTCCGTCCTAAACCATTCACGGTGGGTCCTGCAAAACTTGTGATGGGCGGCCACTTGAACCGGGCCTGGCAGCCTGCGGTAATGAGGTTTGCGGGGTACGAAGTGCCATGAAAAAGTTGACGGCCGTTGTTGCTCTCACAGTTGTGTTCGCGTTGCTCACGACCGACGCCGATGCTGCGAAGCGGCGCAAGAAGAGATACCACTCGGCGCCCGCGCCGGTGACGCAGGTCGACAAGTCCGACAACGCCACGCTCTGCGATGGCGGAATGATGATCACCGCCGACGACCAGATCAGAGGCTGCACGGCGCTCATCGCTTCGTGGATCACGCACGACCGCAAGGCGACCGCTTACTACAATCGCGGCAATGCCTATGTCGGCAAGAACGACTTCTCGCACGCGATTGCAGATTACACGGCGGCCCTGACGCAGAAACCTGACTATCCGCAAGCGTTGTTTAACCGCGCGGTGGCACAACGGGTCAGCGGTAACGCGCAGCTTGCGATCGCGGACTATTCGTCGGTGATCGCGCTGACGCCCGGCGATGCCGATGCGTTCGCCGGACGCGGCATGGCTTATGCGAAGCTGGTGCAATACGAAAAGGCGCTCGCCGATTTCAATCAAGCGATCACGCTCAAGCCCGATCATCTGACGGCATTGACGCAACGCGGGCACTACGCCGTGCGTGCGCAGCAATGGGCGGCAGCGATCGCGGACTATGAAACCGTCCTCAGCCTGCAGAAGACCAGCGCAGAGGCTTACTACGGACGCGGCGTCGCGAAGGTCTATACCGGCGACGTCAAGGGCGGTCAGCTCGATATGCGCCAAGCGCAAGTGTTCGACAGTGGCATCGTCGGGCGGATGACAGCGCAAGGCATTGCGCAACCCGTGATCATGGACCGCGCGCCAGTGGCCTCAACCGCACCGGTTGCGGCCGCGCCTGCAACAACGCCCGCGACGGTAGTACCGGCGCCACCAGTCTCTCCACCGGCCGGCGCGAAGACGGGGAGCTAAGGCCGCGACTGGTTCGAGCCGCGGCCCTCTAAGAGCCCTCAGTTCGCGGGCGGTGCCGGTGGTGCTGGCGGCACCGGAGGCACAGGCGGCACCGGAGGCACAGGCGGTACGGGCGGAACCGGAGGCATGGGCGCGACGCCCGGCGGTAGCGGCGGCATCGGCGGATGCATCTCGTCCTTTTCAAGCGCGCCGTTGTGGTCGCGGTCGAGTTCGGCGAAGTGCTTCTCGGCGCGTGCCAAGAATTCTTCGCGGCTGACTTTGCCGTCTTTGTTTTCATCCGCGTTGTCGCCGCCTTGGCGACGAATGACGATCACGCGTTGTTCGCCAGGGCCGCCATCCTTGAAGACCTGAACGTCGACATCGTCGCCCTGTCCACCGTCCGGAATGACCCGCACATGTGGAGCGCCCGGCGCACCCTTTTGTTCCCAAGTCGGTCCCTCTCCTTTTCCATCCGTCATCGTGCAGGTGCAAACCTGCTTGCGCTCGACGCGCACTTCTTCGGCGGCGGCCGAAGCCGTCAGAGCGATCACGGCCGATGCGGCCAACAACACTTGCGTTTTCACTTGTCCCTCCACTGAAACTCAGTGCGCGACCTTACCCAGCCGGCACAGGGAGTCTTGTCCGGGTTGACGAATAGTCGTGGCGAAAAGCGCGGTATGGCGCGAAGCGACAAACTTTGACACAGATTAACTCTGCTTCAGCTTGCGGGTTCTGCAGGCTCTCGTATCTGATCCGCCACATGGCTGACGCGGTGCCCCACGTTTTGATCGTCGACGACCATCGCGACATCCGCGATGCCCTGTCGCGCTATCTGCAGGACAACGGCTTGAAGGTGACGATGGCGGAGTCCGCCGCGTCCGCCCGGCGCGTGCTGGCGCAGCGCGAGGTCGATCTGCTCGTGCTCGACATCATGATGCCGGGCGAGGATGGGCTCAGCCTCTGCCGCAGCGTGCGGGAGCATCACGGGACGCCGGTGATCCTACTTTCCGCGCGGACGGAGGAGTTGGATCGCATCGTCGGGCTCGAAGTCGGCGCCGACGACTATGTGACGAAGCCGTTCAGCCCACGCGAATTGCTGGCGCGTATTCATGCCGTGCTCCGGCGCACGAACGAGTTGCCGCCGGGACAGCGGCCGCGCAATGGACAGCGGCTGCGGTTCGGCGCGTGGGTGCTGCATGGGCCTGAGCGGCAAGTCGTTGGATCCGACGGCGTCGTCGTGTCGCTGAGTTCGACCGAATACGCGTTGCTTGCCACGTTCGTCGAGCATCCGAATGTGGTGCTCACGCGCGACCAGCTGCTCGACCGCGTGAAGGGACGCGGGGCGGACGAGGTGTTCGACCGTTCGATCGACACACAGATCAGCCGCTTGCGCCGCAAGCTCGAGGACGATCCGCGGAACCCGAAACTCATCAAGACGGTTTGGGGTGCGGGCTACATCTTCACCAGCACGGTGGAGGCCTTATGAGCTGGCTCTCGCCACGCACCGTTCGAGGCTGGTTCGCATTGATCGTGCTGGGTGCGCTCGCGCTTTCGCAGCTTGCGTCGTTTGCGCTGCTCGCCGGGCAGCAGACGATCCTGCGCTCTGCGTTGCATGAGGCGGAGGCGTTCCGGCGCACGGCCGGCATCATCGCGCTCGCCAAAGACGCCACGCCGGAGACGCTGAAGTCGATCGAAGACACGGCGAGCGGGCCGTCGTTCCGGGTGCATTTTGCCGAAGTGCCTGCCGTCAGCGAAAAGGCTCGCAACAAAGGCTTGAGCGAGGCTTTCGCGCGCGGCACCGGCAACGAGCCCGAGACGGTGCGCGTGGCTTGGGATGCGACGGTCGGCATGTTCCAGGTTCGGCGCATCGAGCGCATGAGCGGCGGCGAACGCACCGTCATCATCACCCGCGACCACGGCCCACTGGCCCCCGAAGCGACCGAGCAAGAACTCTCAATCACACTTCCCGATATACGCGTGCAACCCCATGTCGTGGCGCCCGTCCCGCCGGTTCCGCCTTCCCCACCTGTGCCGCCGGCTCCACCGGGCCAAGCGCTCGAGTGGGTTGTGGCTCCCGCTCCCGATTCCACCGGCAACCCGCCGTCGCGGCTCGACATCTCGGTTGAGGTTACGCCGAAGCGTTGGCTGAACGTCTCCGCGGTGCCTCCGGCTCTGCCGTCGGTCATGTGGCCGATGATTTGGGCCGGTGCACTTGCCGCGGTTTTGGTCGCGATTGCTGCCGTGTGGGCGGCAGGCCGCGTCGCCCGGCCGATCGCCGGACTGACGGCCGCGGCCGAGCGCATGGGGCGCACCGACGGCTTGGTGCTTGCGCCCGAAGAAGGACCACAGGACGTGAAAGCGGCGGCCAGCGCCTTCAACACGATGGCCGCGCGGCTGAAGCGCATGATCGAGGATCAGCGCGCGCTGCTGAGTGCGGTCGGTCACGATCTGCGCACGCCGCTCGCCTCGCTGCGTATCCGCACCGAACTCGTCAAGGACAGCGAACTGCAGGCGAAGATGCGCGGCTCGATCGAGGAGATGGAGCGGCTCACCGAAGCGACGCTTGCGGCCGCGCGCGGCGGGGAAAGCGGCGAGCCGACGCGGCCGGTCGACCTGCCGTCGCTGATCGAGGCGGTGTGCGACGACCTTGCGGAGATGGGAAGCGCAGTTTCGTTCGAGGGCCTGCCGACTGCGCGCGTCGAGGGGCGGGCGAGCGAACTCAGGCGGGCGTTGCGCAACCTGGTCGAAAACGCGGTGCGCTATGGCAAGCGCGCGGTCGTATCGATGACGGCTGAGGGCGGCGTTGCCGCGATCCACGTGGACGACGACGG